>JBILTH010000210.1:0-4130 GCA_044371635.1 Rickettsiales bacterium | reverse complement strand
AGTTGTTTGAAGTTGCTAATTTTGCAACATAAATACATTCAGTATGTACACTTGGGTCATTGTTGGTAGGAAATGCAAATTGATAGTTTTTTGAAAGTCCTACAATGTACCTACAATCATTTGAAATGTTATTATCTACTCTAAAATCATTAACAAACACAAAATTTTCAAATGAATTAAAATTCAAAGAATCACATCTCCTCCTACCTCCTCCTGTACCTGCTACAGCGGTCGTTTCAAAAGGGGCAATCATGGGTCCGAAAAACAAATCTGAACTGTTATTCTGAACAATTAGTACATTTGTCTGTCTTATTGGGGTGTATGAAGAGCCGTATGCTCCACTTGAGGGAGGTACTGACCAGCCTAATGCATTTTCCAGAATTTCTGTTTCGAGTACATTTGAAACTTCAAAATCAATAGCGTCTAAAGCAGTTTGTGTTGCACTACCAATTATTGTTTCATCAACATAAGATTTACTTCTCCAACTACCGCTATGATAAGTTCGAGTTACTATTTTACCTTCAGTATATCCAACACCTCCAATAGTAGCTGTTCCGTTTACCACCTTTACGACATATCCTTTACCTTCGACTGGCGTTGGGTCTGTGTAAGTTGCGTTTGCTACATTTGAATATTGCTCGTCATTTACTGCTATTTTATTTGCAGAAATAACAATCCAAGTAGAGCCACCACCACTATTGTTAGCTACCGTTTGTCCTAATGGTATTTTTTTACTTGATTGCATAATTTTATATTGTTTTTTCCAATTTTGTAAAAGGATTAACTGCCCATTAACGAATTTAAATCAGTTAAAGTCTGCTCTGTTTCCGCAATTTCAGTTTCAATTTTCAATATCATTTCTGTATTGTTGAGCTGAATGTTAGACTGTAATTGGCTTTTCAGATATTCTAATCGTACTTCGCATTGTTTAATTAATTTTTTAATAGTCATTTTTTTTTATTATTAAGTTATGTCCAAAAAATTAAGCATCTAAAACACTCTTGAAAAGAAGCACGATTCAGCCACAGATACTTTAAACCATCCTTGGTCGTAAAGATTTCCATTCTGTTACCAATAACTGCTGTTGGTGCTGCGTATGGGTACATTGACCCTCCGTTAACTTTACCTGTAACCACATTCAATGACATTACTCTTTGTGTGGCATCTTTATGAAAAAATATGTTATCCATTCCATCATAAGCAGTCATTGTACCTGTGGTTAATGTTTCTGTAATGGGTGAAGTAAACATTAAGTTACAACGGTCAGTAGTTAAATCAAATCTATCGAATCCGATTGCAGCACCACCACGAGTACTAAATAAATATCTTCCTCTCAAATTCACATCGCTTGTTCCAAAAGTCCAGTTCATGTTGATACCCGTACTTTTTATGGTTTGTTCTAAAATTACATAGCCAGATACAAGTGTTGTTGGGGCAGTAGCAGTTGCAAACGTAAGAGTGTTTACAGTATTGCTTGTAATTGCAATTTCTTGAATACCAGTTGATGTTATTACTCTCAATCTTTTTCCTGCCCAAATATTTACAGCCCAAGTCTTTGTGGTATCTTGTAGTGTTGTAGTTGATTGTGTACCTGTTGCCACTCCAAAATCAGCAGCACCGATAGCGGATGAAGTACAAATGCTATATCTACTCACACCATTAGTTGGAGCAGTAGCAGTAGCAACAAGTGTTAAAGTGGTTGCTGTATTAGATGCTATTCTAAACGATTGACCTGTTGTATTTCCTGTTGCACCAGTAACTGCACCTGTGTACATATACACCGTTTGCCCCGCCCATTGGTTGGTAGTCCATGATTTAGTAGCATCAACTAAAACCGTTGTTGATTGTGAAGATACAATAGTTGTAGATGCTGGAGTTCCTGCCATAACATAAGTAAAAGTAGTTGCCGATGGAACTGTTGCAATAGCCACATTCGTTACGTTGAAGTTTGCGTCTGTTGCACCTCTTACAGTTACCAACTGACCTACTTTAAATTGATGAGGATGTGGCGTTGTAATGGTTGCAGTTGTACTTGCGTTTGCAAGTGTTGAAATTGCTATTGACCTATTACCCGCAACTGTTGCTGATGCGTTTCGTGCAATACCAAATTCTTGTTGTCTGCCAAAGGTGGTTACTTGTGAATCCAAATTAACCATAGCCATTGCAGCAATACCTCCCAACTGAACGTATATTTTATTTGGGTCGCCTTGAATTGAAAATACAGATGTATTATCGGGTGTAGTTGCCCAAGTACCTACAACAGTTAAAGCCGTAGATGTGTTTGATGCAATTGGCTTAATTTGACCCGCACCTGTTCCTGCCATAATTCTAACGGCATAGTTTTTCCATCTGTCTACCGCCCATGATTTTGTTGAATCGGTAATAGTAGATGCACCGCCCGACGTGGCGGTTCCTGCATCAAATCCTGTAATGAGATAACGGCTTGTTGAAGTTGGAGCAGTACCAGCGGTTGCCCATGTAAGGGTGTTGCCTGTATTGGAAGCAATTTGTCTAATTTGACCCGCCCCTGTTCCAGAGTAAATATAAACCCAATAGTTTGCCCATTCGTTAACTTTCCAACTTGCGACATCAACCCCGTGAGAAGCGTTAATCAAAGTTGTTGTAGTACCTCCTGTGGCAGTACCACGCTCCCAAATAGATGAATTTTCAGTAGTTCTTTCAATGCTGCAATCATTACCTGCTGCTGTGAATATACCTTGTGTTGCAGGAAGTATGTACCATACATCTGAAATTTGGTCGTATGCTTGTAAAGTAAAGAATGGAGCAGCAGCAGCACTTGATACCATTATAACTAAACCAGTTTTAATCTTAAATACCGAAGTGGCATCAGGTGTTACTGTCCAAGCAGAATCAACAGTTAATACCTGTGATTCAATTGAATAGTTAGCTTGAGTTCCAGCAGTTGCGTTGATTGCAGGGTTAAATATTGCAGGGTTATTCCAAATCTCATTCATTTGAGTGGTATCTCCAAGCGTTACAACGTTTGCTGAATTAGATAATATTCTTCTAATTTGAGAAACACCTGTATTTCCTGTAATACGCAAAGTGTAGCCAGCATATTGATTGACTGCAAATGATTTCAATGTATCAGTAATTGTCAAAGCACCTGCTACGTTATTTACTGCGGTAACAATACCACTTTCAGCAGCAACAGGTTCTGCAACTCCTGTAATAGTTCTAATTTGACCTGCTCCTGTACCCGATATGATTTCTACGTCATACCCTTTTAGCGATTGCATTGTAACCGACGGAACAGTCAATGTGGTGGAACTTGCTGCAATCACACTACCATCAACACCCATTGCAGCACCATATTTCATAGCTGTAAATGTTACAGGTGCAACGGCAGGATTAGATAAAGGCTGGTACATATCCGTCCATGTATCATATCGGACAAATAGTGTTGCAGAAATTAGGTAGTGAATATATCTACCGTGTTCTTCTGGCATAAAGTTTCCGTTATCAGCCGAGCAAGTAGATGCGATTGCAGAACTTACTGCGGGAGCAAATCTTGTCCATTCCCAAGTAGGCATATCTACTTGTTTAGTTAGAGTATTTGATGTTAATGCTGGCATAATTTTTATTTTTTAATTGTTATTGAAAAGTTAAATTTTGACGAATCGATTGTGCGTATGTTTGTTTAGCTATGTTAATATACATTTCTCTATCCATCCCTGCAAGTGAGGTCTGTGCAGCTACATTGGTAACGGATGTTACAGTAGATACGGTAGATATGGTTGTTACTGCTGCTAAAGTTAAACCTCCTGTAATTGCATCAATTGTTACCCTTTGTCTTTGAGCAGAATCTACGACCATCAAAGTTTCGCAAACTTTTACTAATCGGTTCATCATTACTAATAAATCCTCTATTCTCAAAGCCTCAATAGGTAATGGGTTTTCTTGACTCAAATTTCCACCATCAACACTATCTTCGCCTAAAGTTAACTTAACTTTTTGAAAATGAGAGCCATTTATTACATCCATTGCATCTTCATAATCATAGATTATTTGTAACAAATCGCTTCCTGACATTGCAGAAGTATTATAATCTAAAGTGATAACTCCGTCAACTACTGTTGTAAATCCTGCTAATGGATTTGCGACGTTGT
>JBILTH010000100.1:0-4165 GCA_044371635.1 Rickettsiales bacterium | reverse complement strand
TTATCAGCAACAGAAAATTTTTCATCATCGCTACCACCAATACGATAATCTGGTATAACAGGAATGTTTGTTATTGGATTATTTACGGTATTTTTTAAACGATAAAATTTATCAGAAAAATTTTCTATTTGTTGAGTTGATATTTGCTTTAAGATGCCATTATCGTTTCCAGCACCAGTAAAATCAAAATAAGTTTGATTTCTTATTGAAGAAATATTTGGAGTAGACTCTTGACCTGGTTCAATATTTTTGCTACTTACAAAACCAATGATAGAGTTTTTTGTATTCATGGTTTTAGTAGATGACATTGTAAAACCTTTAGCGGGACCAGCAATTGGGCAAAGAGAAATTGGCTCTTGCCATTTGCCATTTTCACCACATTGACGATATAAAATAATGGAATCTTTAATATTATCTGTTTCATAATGTTTGGAAGAGAAAGGATTGGTATCATCATTATTATTAGGGTCGGTACTAATAGTAGCGGTATCAGGATTTCCATGTATAATTTTATAAGTATTGCCAAATTTTTGCAAAATAAGAGTAACATCTTTTTTATGTTTTAATTCTGGCCAAATAATATGTAAGGTTGCTTCTTGGTTAATTGAATCTATACTTACAACTTTTACTGCAATTCGATTTCTTGCATCGATATCGCCACTTACAATTACCACATCAAGATATTTTCCAACTACCGATGAAAATGTATTATTAATTTTAATTTTATGTTCGGTAATTGCCGATCCAATTCTTGAATCAAAATCGTTGTTATTAATTATACTATCAATTACATTACCATCATTTGGATTAACATTTTTTAAACCAGGGCAACTATCTTGACAATCAGAATCAGGTAAGCTCCACACATTACCAATGTTATAACGACAAGTTCTACTTGGCATAGGATATTTTGCTAATTGAAAATCATCAACATTAATTAAAAGATAATAATCAATACCATTATTTCTATCGCTATCAACCGCTCTTAAAATATAATTATCTTTTAATTCTCGATAATTAAAATCATCAATTAAATTGCCTTGACTATTATATTTTTTAACAGGCAAAAGATTGTGTGTTATTTTATAATTATCATTGTTGCTACCAACACTTGGAAAGCCAGATGAAAAGTGAGTGGCAAAGTTAATTTTAATTTCTTGATTATTAGAAGTGGGAAGAGTTATAGATGATGGATTTAATAAAGATAATGAACAATTATAATCGGTTGATGCTAAACCCAAAACACTTTCTTGTTGACAACTACTACCAGAACTTATAGATAAACTTTTGTCTGGTGATAATCTTTTTAAACCTCTATAACTTTCTGCCAAATCAATAATTTGCCATTGCCAACCTTGAGAACTATTTTTTGCCATTTTTAAAAGCAAATGATTGCTAGGACTAGAACTAGATAAAGCAATATTGCTACTACCACTAGATAATCCTATTGGTTGAAATTTTAATTTGTAAACATTAGCAAGAGCAAGATTTGAAGGTAGATTAATTTCAACAATTTCATCTTCGGCAATTTTATCGTAGACTTTTTCAAACGGACATAAAGGATTAGTTTTAGCACTATCAAACATACTGGGTAATTGGCAAGTACATATAATAACATCATCTGTACCAATAATACAATGATTATCTGGAGCAATTAGAAATATTTTTCTTTTATTCATATTATATTCTTGCCAACGAATATCTTTTGTAAGTTTTTGCGGTTGCAATAAATTAAGATAATAATTGGAATTACTGTATATTATTTTATATTTTATATTTGGCAAAATATCATAAGCAGAAAATCTTTCTTTATTGCCAATGGAATCTTTTTTATATAAATCATATTGTATGCCAGAATATACTAATTTAACCATTTCACTAATATTGGTTTCTTCAAATTCAACTATACAATTTGCAAGAGTAGTGCAATAATTTGCATTGTATAAATCTTTATTTTGAGAAGATTGAATCTTATCTTTAACTAATTTTTTTGTTTTGGGTAAAGAATCTAAATCAAGATCACTAGATAAAAACTCACTATCACTAATTAATTCAAATTTTACACCTTCTAAACTACGAAAAGGGGGATATGGATATGGTTTTCTTTCAGTTCCAATACATTGAGAATTAGAAGATTTACTAATATAAGAAAGGGGGATTTTTGTTGTTATAGGAGAACAAGTATTGCCACAGATTTTTATTTTATTTTCGGTTTCACTCCACTGGCTATAACCATGAACCATATTATTTCCCATCAAATTATCAACACTATCACAAGTAGAAATACATGGGGTTTTTATATTTAAAATACCTTGATAATTACATAATAATTCTGGATTTTTACTACCAATTGTTCTATATCCCAAAGAAGATAAACATTTTCCTTCAATATCATAATCATCATCATCAACATCAGTAGCAAATTTTTCACCACCAATTTTTTTATGTTCAATCTTTTTGTTTCGCATTGCAGGAATAGATTGTCTTGAATCATTAGTAGAATTTGGTTGAAAACCCGCAATTCTACTCCATACTTTTAGTATTTTTTCGTGATCAACTATTGTTTTATTTCCTTCAGTTGTAGTAGTAACTGAAATTATGTTATGACCAGAATTATCTATTTTAAAATACCAAGCAATCACTTTATTTTGATCTGTGGAATCAAAATTATTATATCCAGAACTTAAACTGCTTGGAATAATGATTTCATTATAAGAAGAACTTGATGCAGGATATTGTTCTAAATCTTTAATTATATGCATTTTACTAGTATCTTTACAAGGTGATAAATTATTAGTTTTTAAATAATAATATTTATCCCCTATTAAAAAACTAGTAGCTCTTTCTCTATTGTTTAACTCAGCAGCAATAATTTTAGTACCATCTAATAATGTGATACATTTTTGTTTAATTAAACGCACTGGGGTTTTTTTACTAGAATTATCTATAAATTTACTTTCTAAATCAGTTATAGAGCATTCAATACGTTTACAACTATTTAAAGTAGCTTCTCCTGTGTTAAAAGCATCGGCAATATGCTTTTTTCTAAACTCTTCACTCCAATTAAAACGCCAATAACCAAACTGATTACAGTGAGTAGAAGGAGAAGGTAAAGCTAATAAATTATTATAAATATTTTTATTTGCACTTGAACAATCTGTATTATCAAGATCAGTAGGTGTTTTTGGACATATAGATGTAAGCATTTCATTTGCAATCACAGTATCATAATTAGCACTGATACAGGTATTGTTATCAAAACAAACATTATTAATGCTAGATGAATTTTTTGTATAACCAATTAAACAACTAGATTTATCATTAACTAATTCTATTTGATCATTAGTTTTTGTAAATGGCAACCAAGAAGCATAACCTCTCTCTTTTGCAATATTAAGACCAACCGCAAGATTATTTTGATAGTAAAGACCATCTGATGCCGCTTGATTTGCATCTTGATATTGGTATTGGTAAGTAATTTCAGGACAAGAAAACCTTTCACAAGATTGATATAATGCACCAGTGTTTGATGCTAATTTTGATGCTGAAATGCTTGAATTATATTGGTATCGAACAGTGTTATCATTAATTGTTTTGTTTTTCCAAAAACCATTACAAACCCCATAAACTCCTGCATCACCTTCAAATAAAACATCTATTTCTGCCACTTTTGTTGCATCATTATTTGGAATAATTTTTCCATTAAATCTATTTTGATGAGAAGGATCAATACCAAAATCATTTATATCATTAGAAGCATAACCAGTAGCAATTAAGCCTTGATATCTAATATTACCTTGCCCAACTAAATTTTGTTTATCAATAAAGTTTGTTTCAAAATTTCTATATTTGTCATATTTTAAATAATAGGAAGATCCTGGTAAAAAATTAATCAATGTATTAGCACCAATATCAACACACAAATTTAAAGATCCCGAAATATTTCTTTTGTATTCATGTAATTCTGCGAAGCGACAATTAAGATCTGGTATTATACCTTGTTTGCAATCATCAATATTTTGATAATTAGAGCCATATTGTTTACCTTTTGCATTATCAATTAAATTTTTTTCTCGAACCCATTGTTGATTTTGTAACATTAAATTTTCTATACCCTTCTTTAAACAAATTTTATTATTCCAACCCAAATAATATTGTGCAGAAT
>JBILTH010000005.1:0-14345 GCA_044371635.1 Rickettsiales bacterium | reverse complement strand
AAGCTATAAGTCATAAGTAATATGATATCAAATCTCATTTATAAATTTAATTACTATATAAAATTATAAATGAGATTTGATAGTGCTGTTAGCAACCTGTAGAGCCAAAGCCATCATTTCCGCGTTTAGTGGCAGAAAGTTCTGCTACTTCAATAATATTAGCAGAAGCATATTGCGAAATAACCAATTGAGCAATTCTTAAGCCACAAGTTATGGTAAAATCACACTTGCTATGATTGATTAAAATCACACATATTTCGCCACGATAATCGGCATCAATGGTGCCGGGGCTATTTAAAACTGTGATACCATTTTTTAAAGCCAGCCCAGATCGAGGCCGCACCTGTGCTTCATAACCATCTTGCAAAGCAATAGCTAAACCTGTTGGCACTAAAACAATTTCTTGTGGTTTTAAAACTATTGGCTCATTGATATATGCTTGTAAATCAAGGCCAGCACTGCCAGCGGTTTGATATTTTGGCAACTGCACTTGCGGATGTAGTTTTTTAATTTGAAGGATAGTCATAAAAATTACTAAATGTTAAAGTTGAGTGAAAATAAAACTTGAAATGGTATTAATTATAAACTCGAAGTTGTGAGAATTGGTCATGATTTTATTACTTAACATCTGATTTGTAAATTTAATTTAATACAAAATTTATCATTATTTTTATAAACATATCCAAAATCGTGTCTAGAGCTACTAGGTGTATCAAGTTTAGTATTGTGATATAAATAATTAGCTAAAGTTTTTTTGTTTAAAATATCAAAACAGCCAATATCTCCATTATTTTTTACAACAATATAGCCGTCTGCACTATAAAAACCATCCCATTCTTTTGCAGGAACCATACCTAGACTAATACTTAATAAAAAAGATTTTATTTTATATTCTAATTCGTTTTTTGAAAAATATTTATTGTTGTTAGAAACTAAATTAGTTAAATCACTTAATTTTCTGCCATTTCCAGAATAAAAATTTAATAATATTTCAGCCAAAGTATTTGGTAATAATGCATCGATTAATCTAATATTGGTAAAAAAAGAATTATTTTCAATATATTCAAATTTCATAAAAATATTATTATTCTTCAAATATAAAATTCTGTCTCTGATTTTTTGTTTTGTCTCAATTGAATTAATTTCTTGCAGTTGTTTTTCAGAGATGTTTATTGAATAAATAAAGTTCGTTGCTCGTGAAGAATTAAGAAGAGTAGGAGAATTTCCGATATAAGATTTTATGCTAAAATTAAACTCTTTGTTAAAAAATTCGGAATTACTTAAAAATAATGTTATATCTGATTTATTATAGCTGTTGCCACTTTTTATTGTGCTTGAATCTATTATTTGAAAAATATCGTTAATTTCATTGATTGCAAAAGATGAACCAGAATTGCTTTTTAAATAATTTAAAATCATTAATGAAAAATGAATAATTTTATTTTTTTCTATTTCAATATTACTATTTTCATATTCCTTAATTATTTTAGCATCTTTATTGATTATATAAGTTGAATTAATCAATTCTTTTCTAATAATTTTTATCACTTCATAGAAAGAGTTTATATAATTCAAATTTTCATCTAATAAAAAAATTTTATTATCAGATAATATTTTAATAAACACATATAATTCGCTCCACTCCCCTTTATTAAATTTCATAATTTATAAATAAATCTTTTTGATATTTTTCTTCGTTATTGTTGCCGTATTTAATATATTGCACCATTTGTTTAGCTACTGTTTCAACTGCTGAAATTGCTACCGAATTGCCAAGTTGTTTCATTGCCTGAATTTCTGAAACAGGAAATGCAAAATCATCAGGAAAGCCTTGCATTAATTTTCCTTCTTTTAAGGTTATTCTTTTGATTTCGTCGTTAACTTTATAAAATTCCCAATTTCTTCTGTCGTTTATTTTACTACCTCTACCACCAACTCTCATTGTAAAACCTATATCTTTGCTACATTTTCCGTTAAAAATATCTGACATAGTGTATTTTAACGGAATTTTATCGGGAAAGTTAAATAAATCTTTAAAATTTTTTTCATTTTTAAAGCCAACCATAAATAAACGAGGTCTGTGTTGAGGTAAGCCATAATCTGATGCTTTAATTATTTTATAATAAAAAGAATAACCTAGATTGTTAATTGATTTTTTTATCGTATCAAAAGTTTTGCCATTATCATGTTTTTTGAGATTGCGAACATTTTCTAAAAAAAATGCTGTTGGTTTTTTGATTTGTAAAATTTTAATAATTTCAAAAAACATATTGCCTCTGTTTTCTTTTTGCTCTAAAAAGCCATTTTTAAAACCAATTTGAGAAAATGGTTGACAAGGAAAGCCAGCACATAAAATATCAAAATCAGGAATTTGTTCGGTTTTTACTTTTTGAATGTCTTCAAAAAAATTGTTATTTGCAAATAGATTTGGTGATATTTTAAGAAAATTATTATAGTAGGTTAATCTGGCGAATTTATCTATTTCACAAGCAAAAACACATTCGCAACCAGCATTGTGAAAGGCGATATGAAAACCCCCGATGCCGGCAAAGAGATCGATAAACTTGAGGTTGTGAGAGTTGTTCATGATTTATTTTGATTTTTTTATCATTTTAAATGCAATCACTTAATGGCCATCTTGGTTTTACTGCAAAAGAAAGATTATCAACCTTGCCATGTAAAAACTTTTGCAAACCTGCCCAAGCTATCATCACAGCGTTATCGGTGCATAAGCTAATTGGCGGAGCAATAACATTTAGTTGATAATTTTCTGCCCATTGTTGCAAAGAACCTAAAATATATTGATTGGCCGCCACTCCGCCCGCTAAAACAATTTGTGATAAGCTTTTATTAGCCAGTAAAGATAAAATTTTAGGATGTTGCAAAACATTTTGCAAACGGTTTAGCATAATTTTTACCACCGCCCCTTGAAAAGATGCCGAAATATCGCAAATATTTTGAGCGGTAAGAGGTTGTAATTTTTCAATTTGCAAACGCACCGCCGTTTTAAGGCCAGAAAAAGAAAAATCATATAAATGTTGATGATTTTTTTTGCTAATTAAAGGTAGGGCAAATTTAAAAGCATTTTTATTGCCATTTTTAGCATGCTTTTCGATAATTGGACCGCCCGGATAGGCTAAATTAAGCATTTTTGCCACTTTATCAAAGCATTCACCTAAAGAATCATCGATAGTTTGTCCGAGTAAAATAAAATTATCAATATTTTCAACTAATAAAATTTGGCAATGTCCACCAGAAATAAGTAGCAACAAATAAGGAAAAGAAACCGAGTGAGTAAGTTGTGCTGTAAGAGCATGGCCTACCAAATGATTTACCGCAACAAAAGGCTTGCTTGCTAAAGAAGAAAGTGTTTTTGCCACCGTGATGCCCACAATTAGCCCGCCAACTAGGCCAGGGCCGCAAGTGGCAGAAAAAAAATCTATATCTGATAAATTTAGTTTTGCTTCGTTTAATGCCGAAAGAACAAGAGGGGCAATGATATCAAGATGAGCTCTGGCGGCAATTTCTGGCACAACTCCACCATAAATTTTATGTAGATCGATTTGTGATTTTATGATATTGGCAAGAATATTTTTGTGGCTATCAACAATAGCAACGGCAGTTTCATCACAAGAAGTTTCGATGGCTAAACAAATTTTTTTCATGCATCAATTGCCACCAAACCACTTCTGGCAATGCTAATAATTTTATGGCTAGCAAACATTGCCACAATTTCGTTAATGACATGACTATGGCCAATTAATTCGAGATTGGTTTGTTGTTCGTTTAGTTGTGGATTAATAATTTGCCAACGACAAGTAGTTTTGTGTTTTAAAATATCTTCAACAAAAATAGCGGATTCGGCAATTTTTAACAAGACCAGTTCTTGACTAATATTTTGAATATTGATTTGTTTAGCAGTATGAACTGGCACAATTTTTTGCAATAATTTGCAAATTAAAGCAATAGTTTTGTCGTTGCAATTAGTTGTTATGGTTATTACTGATACATTTTGTTGATTTGAAACTGGGGCAACTGACAAAGTTTCAATATTATAACCTCTGGCAGAAAAAAGTTCGATAACTCTTGCTAAAGCACCAAATTCGTTATCTATGATAATGTTAAGAATATGGTTTTTTAAAATATCAGACATAACTAAACAGCATTAAAATCTTTGGTAATATATTGTTTTGCTTGACTTCCTAACAAAATTTCATTGTGAGCCGAACCAGCAGGAATCATGGGAAAAACATTTTCACTTGCTTCAACTAGGCAATTAAACAAAACAGGGCCTTGATGTTGTAACATTTTTTTAAATAAATTAGGTAGTTGTTGAGGATTAGAACATTCTAATCCTAAAATATCAAAACTTTCGGCAAGTTTAACAAAATTTGGCAACGAATGAGTGTAAGATTGGCTTTCACGATTATTATATACAAGTTCTTGCCATTGTCTTACCATGCCCATATATTGATTATTGATGATGATTATTTTTACAGGTAAATTATATTGTTTTATTGTTGATAATTCTTGCATATTCATAAGAAAACTAGCATCGCCACTCACACACAAAACTAAACTATTTGGATTAGCAATTTGAGCCCCAATGGCAGAAGGTAAGCCATAGCCCATTGTTCCTAAACCACCAGAAGTAAGCCATTTTTTTGGTTGATTAAAAGAAATATATTGTGCAGCCCACATTTGATGCTGACCAACATCGGTTGAAACAAAAGGTTGTTGATGTTTAGTAAGTTCGTTTAAACACTCTAAAGCATATTCGGGCTTGATGGTGGTGTTGCTATTTTGATAAGAAAGAGATTTTATACTTTGCCATTTTTTTATTTGTTGCCACCAAGTTGTGTTGTTTGGCTTGCTTTGAGATTGTTTTTGCCATTCGCTAAACATTGCTTGCAAACCAATTTTAGCATCAGAAATAATTGCAACATCAACATTAATAATTTTGTTTATCGAGCAATCATCAATATCGAGATGAATTTTTTTAGAATAAGGCGAAAATGCCGAAACTTTACCTGTAACTCTATCGTCAAATCTGGCTCCAATATTAATTAACAAGTCGCATTGATGCATAGCCATATTAGCTTCATAAGTGCCATGCATACCAAGCATGCCAAGAAATTGCGAATTATCAGCAGGAAAAGCCCCCAAGCCCATTAAAGTGCTAGTGATAGGAAAGCCAGTTGCCACAACAAGATCTTGCAATATTTTACAGGCTTCTTCGCCCGAATTTATTAGACCTCCGCCTGTGTAAAATATTGGTTTTTGAGCATTTAGCATCAGTTTTACTGCTTCATTAATTTTGCTATAATCAAGAGGTTTATTGATGGCATTTCCTGTGCTTAAATATTGATAAGATGGGCGATTGATTGAGGTTTTGCCTAGATAAAATCCGTGATTGTTTTGTATATCTTTTGGAATGTCTATTAATACTGGGCCGGGTCTGCCAGTTTTGGCAATATGAAAAGCTTCGTGAATGATATAGCCAAGATCGTTAACATTTTTTACCAAATAATTGTGTTTAGTGCAAGAACGAGTAAGACCAGTGATATCGGCTTCTTGAAAGCCATCGGTGCCAATAATTGAGGTTGGAACCTGCCCAGAAATGCAAACTAATGGAATAGAATCCATAAAAGCATCGGTTAAACCTGTGATGGCATTAGTTGCCCCAGGGCCTGATGTTACTATGATCACCCCCACTTTACCTGTTGAGCGGGCATAACCTTCGGCCGCATGAGCTGCAGCTTGTTCGTGTCTAACTAAAATATGTTGTAATTTATCTTGCACAAATAAAGCATCATAAAAAGGCAAAATTGCCCCGCCAGGATATCCAAAAACAGTTTCTACCTCTTCGTTAATAAGGGCGGAAACAATAATTTGGGCACCTGTTTGAGTGTTTTGTTGAGCTAGTTTAGTCATAAAGTTTAGTTATTAATTAGCCATGGCAATTAAAAATGAATTGCCTGCCCATAGGCAGATAAAACCGCTTCGTGCAACATTTCGCCAAGAGTGGGGTGGGCAAAAACGGTTTGCATTAATTCGGCCTCGGTAAGTTCGGCTTGTTTTGCTAGTGCAAATATTTGTATCATTTCGGTAGCATCTGCCCCAATTAAATGAGCCCCTAATAATTCGCCAGTTTCTTCGGCAAAAATGACTTTTATTAAGCCAAAAGTTTCGCCAATAGCAATAGCTTTTCCATTGGCTTGATAAGGAAATTTGCCAATTTTTACCTTTAAATTTAACTCTTTAGCTTTTTTTTCGGTGATGCCAATAGAGGCAATTTGTGGAAAAGAATAAGTGCAACCCGGTATATTGCTAACATTAAGTGTGTGGAGTTTTTTTGGATTGTATTTGTCTAGTTTACTTGCAATTGTTTCGGCAGCAATATTTGCCTCATGAGAAGCTTTATGAGCAAGCCAAGGCCCTGCCACTACATCGCCAATAGCATAAATATTTGATTCGGCAGTGTTGCAATGTTGATTGATTTCTATTCTACCATTGTTAAGTTTAATTTGAGTGTTTTCAAGACCAATGTTTTCGGTATTAGGCACAATACCTACTGCCATAATAATTTTTTCTACCTCAATTTGTTGTATTTTTTCTGCGGTTTTTAAATTTATTGTAACACTGTTTTGATTTTTTTTGATGCTTTCAATAGTGGTTTTAGTATGAATTTTTATACCTTGTTTTTCAAAGTTTTGGGTAGCTAGTTTGGCAATTTCAGCATCTTCAACAGGCAATATTTGCTCTGCCATTTCTATTAAAATAACTTCACTACCCATTTGCCGATAAAACGAAGCAAACTCTACTCCAATAGCACCAGATCCGACCACTAAAATAGATTTTGGCAATGTGGTTGGCACCATAGCCTTACGATAAGTCCATATGTGGGTTTCGTCTGGTTCAAAACCGGGAATTATTCTTGCTTTTGCCCCTGTGGCAATAATAAAATAATTTGCATCAAGTGTTTGAGTTTCTTTTGTGCTTTTAACATTTATTTGATTTTTGTTTTTAAAGCTTGCAAAACCGTTAAAAACTTCGATTTTATTTTTTTTCAATAAAATACTAATGCCGTTGCTTAATGTTGCCGCAACTCCGCGCGAACGAGCAATAATTTTTTCAAAATCAAAAGCAACTTCTTTGGCAGTAAAACCATAGCTGTCAAGATTGTGCAACAAATGATTAATTTCTGAGCATTTTAATAAAGCTTTAGTAGGAATGCACCCCCAATTTAAGCAAACACCACCAAGATGAGTGCTTTCAACAATAGCAACTTTTAAGCCTAATTGTGCAGCTCTAATGGCGGCAACATAGCCACCAGGACCTGCGCCAATAACAATTAAATCGAATTTATTTTGCATAAAAAATTAAATTAAAGGTAAATCAAGAGCTTCGTTAATCAAGGCTTTTTGTTCTTTGCTATGATAAGAGCCATAACCAGTAGCAGGAGAAGCACAAGCAACTCTACCTACATATTTTGGTTTAGAAGTTAAATGTTTGCTATTTGTTAAAATTTGCTCTAAAGGCTCAATAATATAAAGCCAAGCCCCCATATTTTTAGGCTCTTCTTGGCACCAAATTATTTGTGCTTGTTGATATTTTTTTAATTCTGCTAACAATTCTTGTTCTGGAAATGGATATAGTTGCTCTAAACGCAAAATAGCAATATTGTTAATTTTGTTATTTTCTCTTGCTTCGAGTAAATCGTAATAAACCTTACCGCTACACAAAATTACACGTGTAATTTTTTTGGCATCGATATTTTGAGTTTCTGGCAAAACTGCGCAAAAGTTTTTGCTAGTGAACTCTTCAATATTTGAAACCGCTAATTTATGACGCAATAAAGATTTTGGCGACATAACCACTAGGGGCTTGCGATCGTTGCTGTGTAATTGTCCTCTTAACACATGAAAAAAGTTGGCAGGATTGGTGATGTTGACCACTCTTAAATTGTTGTTGGCACAAGCTTGTAAATATCTTTCTAGTCGAGCAGAAGAATGTTCGGGGCCTTGCCCTTCAAAACCGTGTGGCAAAAGCATTACTAAATTAGATTTTCTTAACCACTTTACTTCGGATGAAGCAATGAATTGATCAAAAATAATTTGAGCCCCATTGGCAAAATCGCCAAATTGAGCCTCCCAGATTGTAAGACCGTTAGGAGTTGCCAAAGAATAGCCATATTCAAAGCCTAAAACCGCATATTCGGAAAGCACAGAATCGTGAACTTCGTATTTTGATGTAGTTTTCTGTAAAGAAGAAAAAATGTTATGTTTTTGTGCAGTTTTGCTGTCGTGTAAAATTGAATGTCTGTGTGAAAAAGTTCCTCTACCTGAATCTTGCCCTGTAATTCTAACAGAAAAACCTTCATCTAGCAAGGTGGCAAAAGCTAGAGATTCTGAAGTTCCCCAATCTATTTCGGAGCCTTGTTTAACCATTTGCAATCTGGCTTCAAGTTGTTTAGCAATTTTTGCATTAATGTTAAAATTAACAGGAAAAGAAGTGATTTTAGTGATTAGTTCTTGTAATTTATTAGTGCTTACCGCAGTTTGAGGTAATTTTGTGCAATCGTGTTTAATGTGTTGCCATTTACCTTCTAGCCAATCGGCTTTATTTGGTTTGTAAGTTTTGGCAAGATCAAATTCGTTGGATAAATTTTTCTCAAACTCAATTACTAAATTTTGATATTCTTGTTCTGTAATAACTTTTTCGGCAATAAGTTTTTGTGAATAAATTTTTTCTAAAGTAGGATGATCTTTTATTTTGCTATACATTAAAGGTTGAGTATACATAGGTTCATCGCCTTCGTTGTGACCATATCTTCGATAACAAACTAAATCTATAACCACATCTTTTTGAAATTTTTGACGATACAAAACAGCAAGATTGGCAATTTTACAAACATCTTCGGGATTATCGCCGTTAACATGAAAAATTGGAGCATCTATTGATTTTGCTAAATCAGAAGCATAAAGTGTGCTACGAGAATCTTGCGGGTTGGCAGTAAAACCAATTTGGTTATTGATAATTAAATGAAGCACACCGCCAGTGTTATAGCCACTTACTCCATTCATTACCAAGTTTTCAGCAACAGAGCCCTGACCAGCAAAAGCTGCATCACCGTGAATTAGTAAAGCAAGAGCTTGTTTGCGTGAAAAATCTTGCAAACTATCTTGTTTTGCCCTAACTCTGCCTGCAACCACAGAATTAACCGCTTCAAGATGAGAAGGATTAAATGCCAAAGATAAGCCAATTTGATGGCCGTTAATGTTTCGCACACTAGAATAGCCCATATGATATTTTACATCTCCAGATTTTGTAATTTCTTCTGGAATGCCTGCAACACCCTGAAATTCAGCAAATATTTGATGATAAGGCTTGCCCATAATGCCTGTGAGAGTGTTAAGGCGGCCTCGATGAGCCATGCCAATAATAATTTTTTTAATTTCTTGATTTACAGAAGTGCTAATTATTTGCTCGATACCGCAAATAGCACTATCGCCACCTTCAATAGAAAAGCGTTTAGCACCCGGAAACCTTTTATGTAAAAACTGCTCGAATCTTTCGGTGCGTATAATGTGTTTGAGAATAGTAATTTTAGTGTCAAGATTGCTATTTGGCAGGCTTTCAAGATTTTTGGCTAGCCAATTTTTTTGCTCTGCAGATTTAATATAGGTAAATTCTGCCCCAATATTATGACAATAACTAGCTTGTAAATGATTGATAGCATGAAGTAAAGAAACATTTTGATTAGCAAAATTAACTGTTTTTTCTAAATCGCTTTCAGAAATTTGATGAGTAGAAAGATTAAGATCTGCTACATTTTGCTTGCCTAACAACGAAAGAGGATCGAGATTAGCAGATAAATGACCGTGTTGTTGATAAGCAGAGATTAGATTGTGCAGTTTTAACTGCAACAATTCTTGATTGCTGGCTTGATTATTGGTAATGTTTTTAACATCTTCTTTTTTAACTGGCTTAACAACTGCTGAATTTGAAGAGATATCAAATTCAGAAGCATTCACAACTTGCAAATTACGATTTTGCCAAGAAGGGCCTTTATAATCGGCAATTAAAGCTGAAATTTCGGCAGAATAGGTGTTAAAGATTTCTGCCCAGCTTGCATCGATAGAAGCAGGATTTTGTTGATATTTTTGCAATAATTCACTAATAAAAACAATATTAGTGGCAAAAAAAGCGCTAGATGAATTTTGGTTAGACATATTTTATTGATTTAAATAACGAAATAAGCAAATTGCGATTTATTTTATCATATTTTTTTTATTTTCCAAGACAATATTTTAAATTTTCTCTCATCTAAAATTAAAAATATAGCAAAATTTTATTTTATACCTCATCTCATCTTCATGCATTTAAAGATAGAAATTGTATTGCTTATATAGAAAGTATGTTGCTAAATTTTAGATTTTAGATAGGAAGTAGTATATAAATCTAACAACTGTTTTTTATTTAATAATAAATTTTGCTCTGCCCAAATTTTTTTAAGCTGTTGTAAAGATTGTCTTAAATGTTGCTTTTGAACCCCGATATTTATTAAATCATTAACATTTATTGGTAGAGTTTTTTGTTGCCAAACCTTGCTTTCAGCTAGAAATTTTTGATAATCTGCATCGGATAAAATATTTTCTCCCCATAAAAATAACAACAGTTTTTGCAAATAATTGTTTTCAACATTAATTGCCACAAACATTAATTGACAAGATATTTTTTGTTGATCGAGATTTTGAAAAATTTTTCTATGATTTTTCAGATGATGAAATAATTTTTTTTCTACTCTTGTTAAACACAAAATTTTCGCCATATTATTAAGATCAAAATTAGTATCTAACAAGGCTAAAGCAAGTAAAATATCATTTTCTATTGGATTAATCTTTGCAATCACTTTTTGCAATATCTCAATTCGAAATCGCCAACCTGTGAAATCTGCCAAATCGTTTAAAAAAGGAAAAATTGGTTTAGAATAATTGAAAGATAGCAAGATTTTTAGCATTTCTTCGCGTATTCTGGGTTTAGAAATTTTACTAAGTAGCAAAGCATGTTGCAAACAAACCTCTAATTGCTTGGTTTGATAATAATTGCTATAACAAATGTTAAAACGAAAAAATCGTAATATACGTAAATGATCTTCTATAATTCTAGCTTTCGCATCACCAATAAATTCAATTTTGTGCTCTGCCAAATGTTGTTTGCCATGATAAAAATCAAGCACATTACCGCAAAAATCAAGATATAATGCATTAATGGTAAAATCTCTCCTGCCAGCATCTTGTTTATAGTTGTTAGTGCCAAATTCAACCTCGCAAGCCCTACCGGCAAAATTTTTTTCGGTGCGTGCAGTAGTTATTTGTAATTGAAAATTGCCTACCAAGGCAATGATGGTGCCATATTTTGCATTAATATCGAGACTTTTAATGTTGTGTTGCAATAATTTTTCTTGCACTTGTTTTGGGGTAAGTAGCGAGCAAAAATCATAGTCTGTGACTTTTTTATTTAGCAATAAATCTCGCACGGCACCACCAACTAGACAAATATCTGCATTAAAAATAGAGAAAATTTTTTGCACCTCAAGTGGCAATTTTGTTAATAAATTAAACATTGTTGTTAATCGTAAATTTTCTCAATTTTAATTAGTGAAAATGGTATTATATGAAATTTTAAAGAGCATTTAACTACAACAAACATTATAAAATATTTCGCAAATCTAACACTGTTTTGTAAGCAAAATTTTTGTTATGGATAATTTCTTTAAATTCTGGCCACTCGGTTAAAATCACCACAAAATCGCTTGCCTCATAGCAATCAGCCAAGCTGGAGCAATATTTTATATTGTCAAACAAAATTGCTTTAGCATTTGGCATTGCCACTGGATCGTAGGCAGAAATAATAAAACCATCAGCTAATAATAGTTTAATAATTTCAATAGCAGGGCTCACCCGCACATCGTCGGTGCCAGCTTTAAAAGCCAAGCCTAACACACTAATTGTTTTGTTATTGCCTGCTTTTGTTTTAATTTTATTTGCCATTGCCACAAATCTTTTTTGATTGCTAGCAATAGTAGCTTGCAAAATATGTAAATCAATGCCGTTTTCGCAAGCCAAATGATGAAGAGCAAGAGAATCTTTAGGAAAGCAACTGCCACCAATACCTGGCCCTGGATTTAAAAAAGCAGATCCAATTCGCCCATCTAGCCCCATTCCCTTGGCAACAGCAAGCACATCTGCCCCAAGTTTATCGCATAAGCTATCAATTTCGTTGATAAAAGCAACTTTGGTCATTAAAAAAGCATTGCTAGCATATTTTATAAGCTCTGCAGTGTTAAGATCGGTAAACAAAACTTGATGTTTCTGCAAAATCCACGGCAAATAAATTTCTTGCATTATTTTTTTAGCAAAACTGTGCTCTGTTAAATTTGAGCAACCAATTATAATGCGACTTGGATGCAAAAAATCGTGCAGGGCAAAGCCTTCTCGCATAAACTCGGGGTTAGAAACCACCTCAATTTGATAAGGCAAATGAGCTAACATTTGCTTGATTTTTTGATTAGTGCCAACTGGCACGGTCGATTTAGTAATAATAACCTTATCTTCACAAATAAACTTACTCAAACCATTGACCGCTTCAAACAAAAAGCTTAAATCTGCCTTGCCCGAATTTGGCTCTTGCGGAGTGCCAACCGCCAAAAAAATTGCTTGAGAATGGCGAATGCCTTTCGCCAAATCGCATGCAAAAGCAAGATTTTGACTATCAACCACACTTGCTAAAAGCTCTGGCAAACCCTGCTCGTGAATAGGGGAAATTTTTTGTTTTAGTAATTTTATTTTAGCTTGGTTAGAATCAATGCACAACACCTTATGCCCCTGCTTGGCAAAACAAACCGCCGCAGTAAGCCCAACATAACCGCTACCAATAATGGTGATATTCATAGAGAAAAAAGTTGATTAAAAATTTTTTTTAAAATATTACCATCTTTTTTTTAAAAAGCAAAAGAAAATGTTTGACTTATTTTTTTGTTTAGATAAAAATAGTTTGCCATCACAAGTATTTATCATTGCAAAGAATTCATAATTCTTCATTTACATCTTCTTAATATATAGATTTAACAAATTATTAACCTCATGAATAGATTGAATTTTATTGTTTTACTTAGAGCCCTTGCCTGTTTAGGTGTTCTTTTTCATCATTTATTTCTAGTTGCAAATCCACACCCATCAATTATATTGCAGCACTTTCTAAGTCATGGAAATACTGGTGTTATAATGTTTTTTATTATTTCTGGTTTTGTTATATTAATGTCTTTAGAAAAATTAAACATGAGAGAATTTATAATACATAGAATTTTCAGAATATATCCAGCTTTATTTGTTGTGTCAGCTTTATCATTATTAGTCTATTTTACACATCGCTCATCTATTAACTTTGACGGTAATTATGTTCGCTTGATTCCAAATTTACTTTTGTTATCAGATTTTATTCCTGCACCAGGTCTGTTTGCAATCCCTCACTGGACACTTATAATTGAGATAAAGTTTTATCTTATTTGCCTAGTATTTTTCTTTTTTTGTAAAAAGATCGATCTAAAATATATAATTATCTATTCAATGGCGATCATTTTTGGGTAGACGGAAACACAATGTTCAGAAATATTTCATCCTCATCATTTGCCAATCAATTTTCTGGTTTTAAGTTTTTCAAGGTGCAAATGTCAATTTTTTTGGTAAAAACAATTTCTTTTACAATAATAATGTTTATTGGCAGTGTTGCATATCTGCACTACACAAATAGAATTGATACAATAACTATGATTTTATCAATATTTTTATTGTTGTTTTTATCAAATGCTTTAAGATTTGAAAATAATACAGCAATTGCAAAAGAATATATTATGCCGATGGTTATTTTTATTTTATTATATCTTAATGCACCAAATATAAAGTTACCTAAGTTTATATTTTTCTTGGCCGATATATCTTATTCTATGTATCTATCTCACAATTTGGTGGCTCAAACAATATTTCCAAATTTCTATTCTGGAAATATTGAAAATCGTAATATATGTGCTATTTTAGTTATAATATGCACAATATTTGTTTCGTGGTTGCTTTTTAAATATATTGAAAAACCAGCAATCAATTTTAGTAAAAAACTCTTTATAAAGATGCCTTAATTCATCAATAATCGATATCTCCAAATATATTTTGTTAATTTATGATGTTTTTTATAAACTTTTTCCAATAAACAAAAAAATATTTGACTTTTTTTTTGTTTAGATGAAAATAAAGTTATCATCACAAAAAAATTGCTAAACAACAATT
>JBILTH010000014.1:0-12131 GCA_044371635.1 Rickettsiales bacterium | reverse complement strand
GGCAAAGACCACAAGAAGAAGTTGATTATTTAATGCAATTGCTTGAAAATTATCTTGATAATCAGTTAAATAAATTATTAGATAAAAAAATCAAACTATTAGTTTCTGGTAATTTAAGCAAAGTAACACAAGTTTTGCAAAATAAAATTGCTTTAGCGGTTGCAAAAAGCCAAAACAACAATGTTCTCATTCTAAATATTGCCTTTTCATATAGCGGTAGGCAAGAAATTTTAGATGCAGCAATAAAAATGCATCACGATTTAGTTTTGCAAAAGCTTGATTTATCTCAATTAAATCAAGAGGTTTTTGCTAATTATTTATATCAGCCACAAATCCCTTTTCCAGATCTACTAATTCGTACTGCTGGCGATTTGAGAATTAGTAATTTCTTTTTGTGGCAAATTGCTTATACCGAACTTTATTTTATTAACAAATTTTGGCCGAGCTTTTCTGACCGCGATTTAGCAAAAGCTATCATTAATTTTAATCAACGAATCAGAAAATATGGCATCAGACAATAAATCAAAATTAATTTTTTATTGGTATAAAATAATTAATTTTCTCGAAAAAATCGATCCTTCTAGCAATCTAAAAAAAAGATTTTTAATGGCTTTTGTTTTAATACCTATTGCAGTTATTGCCATTTTTTTTGCTCCAAACTTATTTTTATTTTTAACTCTCGGCATTGCTTTTTTAATGACTTATGAATGGGTTGCCATTACTAAAAATGCTAAAGATCAACAAAAATGGTTGTGTCTAGGCTTTTGCTATGTGGTAATTCCTCTGTTTTCGGTGCTTAAAATTTATCATTTCAAATCTTGCCCTTTGGCAGAGAATTCTAGCTCTACCTCTGGTGCTTCTATTATATTTTGGATGTTTAGCATTATTTGGGCAACAGATATTTTTGCTTTTTTTGCAGGCAAATATTTTGGCGGTCCAAAAATTGCTCCAAGCATTAGCCCTAATAAAACTTGGGCAGGTTTATTTGGCGGAGTGGTGGCTAGTTGTTTAATTGGCGGAATCTCGGGACTAATGTTTCCTGGTAATATGTTATTTTTTATTGTAATTAGTGGCTTTTTATCAATACTTGAACAAGTAAGCGATTTTTTAGAATCAAAAATTAAAAGAATGTTTGGGGTAAAAGATTCAAGCCATATAATACCAGGGCATGGCGGAGTTCTTGATAGGCTTGACGGTCTTACTTTAGTTGCTCCCATGGTATGGTTTCTTACTGGTACTTTTGCAAAACAATTTGGTATCGCGATATGTTAGAAAATTTTGAAAATTCCGATCCGCTTATTATTGCAGGATATAAATTTAACTCTCGCTTATTAGTTGGCACAGGCAAATATGCTAGTTTTTCTCTCACTAAAACCGCTATCGAAGCTTCTGGTTCGCAAATAATTACAGTAGCAGTAAGAAGAGTAAATTTGCAAAACAGTAAAGAGCCTATGTTACAAGACTATCTCGATCCAAAAAAATACACTTATCTGCCAAATACTGCAGGTTGCTACACTGCTGAAGATGCTATACGCACTTTGCGTTTAGCTCGAAGTGTTGGCGGTTGGAATTTGGTTAAGTTAGAAGTTTTAACTAATAATAAAACTTTATATCCAAATGTGATGCAAACAATTGAAGCTGCAAAAATTTTGATTGCTGATGGTTTTTCGGTGATGGTCTATACTTCTGACGATCCAGTGGTGGCAAAAGAACTAGAAAGTATTGGCTGTTGTGCTATAATGCCGTTAGGGGCTCCTATCGGTTCTGGTCTTGGCATTCAAAATCGCTTAAATATTGAATTTATTGTTGAATCTGCTAAAGTGCCAGTTTTAATTGATGCTGGGGTTGGCACCGCTTCTGATGCTGCCATTGCCATGGAAATCGGTTGCGATGGCGTTTTGATGAATACTGCAATTGCCAAGGCTCAAAATCCAGTTTTAATGGCAAAAAGCATGAAATTAGCAATTGAAGCTGGTAGAATGTCGTTTTTAGCAGGCAGAATGCCTAAAACTCAATTTGCCAATTCTTCTAGCCCACTTGAAAATACAATATAACAATTATTTTAACTTATGGTTCATCATTTTCATTCTAGTATTTTAAGAGCATATGATATTCGCGGAATTTATCAAAAAACTTTACACAATCAAGATGCTTTTTTTGTTGGCAAAAGTTTTGCCACAATTTTACATCAAAATAACTATAAAAACATTGTAGTTGCTTGCGATGGTAGAGCAAGTTCTCCTTGTTTAAAACAAGAGTTAATTAATGGTCTTACCAGTTGTGGTATTAATGTTTTTGATGCAGGATTGGGTCCAACTCCAATGCTTTATTTTGCAGTTTATCATCAAAAAGCCGATGCGGGCATCATGATTACTGGCTCGCACAACCCCAAAGATCACAATGGTTTTAAAATTATGTTAAACAATAAGCCATTTTTTGGTGATGAAATTTTAAAACTTGCCGAAATTGCTAAACAAAACAATTTTATTATAGGAAATGGCTCTGTAAGTAAAATCAATATTATGCAAGCCTATATCGATCGTTTATTAGTTGATTTAAACATAAAAAAACCTCTAAAAATTGCTTTTGATGCCGGCAACGGGGCAACGGGCGAAGTATTGCAAAAACTAGCCAAACAATTACAAGATCAATTTTTTTGTCAAACAATTTTGCTTTATACTGAAATTGATGCTAATTTTCCTAATCATCATCCCGATCCAACTGTCAGAGAAAATCTCAATGATCTTATTGATTGTGTAAAAACAAATCATTGCGATTTAGGTATTGCTTTTGATGGTGATGGCGATAGAATTGGTGTTGTTGATGGCGAAGGCAACATAATTTGGGGCGATCAGCTTATGGTTTTTTATGCTCAAAGTGTTTTAGCTAGCAACCCTTCTGCCACTATTATTGCCGATGTTAAATCTAGCGATCTGTTGTTTTCTGCCATTAAAACTGCAGGTGGTAATGCCATAATGTGGAAAACTGGTCATTCGTTTATTAAGGCAAAAATGCAAGAAACCAAAGCATTATTAGCGGGAGAAATGACAGGTCATGTCTTTTTTGCCGATAAATATTACGGCTTCGACGATGCTTTATATGCTAGCATACGCTTGCTAAATATTGTTAGTAATAGTAAGAAATCTTTGGCAGAAAAACAACAAGAACTACCTATTAGCTATTCTACTTCTGAAATCAGAATTGAAACTAGCGAAGAATATAAATTTGCCATTGTGCATTTTTTACAAAATCAACTTGTTACCAATAAGCAAAACTTTAATAACATAGATGGCATTAGAGTTAGCAATAACAATGGTTGGTGGTTAATTAGAGCATCTAATACTCAACCTGTTTTAGTAGCGAGATGCGAAGGTTATTCTCAACAATCGCTAGAGCTTTTAAAAGCAGAATTAAAACAATATTTACAAAATCTGCCAACTCATTTTCAAGTGAAAATAGAGTTGTAACAATAAAATTTAATTTTTTCATATGTCTCAACCTGTCGTTGGTATTTTGCCCGATTTTTGTCTTGGCTCAAAAGAAAAAGGCTATTCTGCCTACAACTACTATGCATTAAGACAAAACTATGTCGATGCCATTAATAATAATGGGGCTTTAGCGATCATTCTTACCTATAACAATCAAGCAATAAAGCAGTATTTAAACTTAATTGATGGCTTGTTAATTGTGGGCGGTAATATGGATATTCATCCTAATCGTTATCAAGAAACCGAAATTCATCCGCAAACAAAACTCAATTTAACTCGAGAGAATTTCGAATTTCATTTAGTGGGAGAGGCAATAAAAAATCTCAATCTACCTATTTTTGGCATTTGCAATGGCATGCAGTTATTAAGTGTTTTGCATCAAGGCAAAATTATTCAACACATCTCTGATCATTCTCAATTTATTAATCACGAACAAAGTAGCTTGCCAAATTTTTCCAACTACCAACCCTATCATCAAATAACTATTAATCCTCAATCAAAATTAGCAAAAATAGTGCAAGACACAAGTTTTTCGGTTAATTCTTCGCATCATCAAGCCATAATAAAAACCGATCTCAATGTTTGTGCCACTGCGCAAGATGGCATTATTGAGGCGGTTGAAGATAGCAATCGAGATTTTTATTTAGGTGTACAGTGGCATCCCGAATTTCTCACTGCTAAACACGATAATAAAATTTTTCAATCTTTTGTTTCTGCCTGCAAAAACTATCATAAAAATAAATAATGTTAAAACCAATTAGAATAGCAAAAATTATTGCTCAGTCGGGCAAATGCTCAAGAAGAGAGGCAGAAGCCTTAATTACAGAAGGTCGAGTACAAGTAAACGGTGTAATCATTTCTAGTCCTGCTACTTTTATTACAGACGAATCTATTAAAATAGACGGCAAATTGTTAAACAGTCCGCAGCCTACACGTTTATTTTTATTTTATAAACCTGTCGGTTGCATTTGTACTCATCAAGATCCCGAAAATAGAACTACTCTTTTTTCTTTATTGCCTAAAAATTTACCTCGATTAGTAAGTGTTGGGCGTCTCGATTTTAACACCGAAGGGCTAATTTTATTAACCACTAACGGCAGTTTAGCTCGATTTTTTGAGTTGCCAAAAAATAAACTAATACGCACTTATAAAGTAAGAGTTTTTGGCAATGTTGATGATAAAAAAATAAAAAGATTAGAAAGAGGCATTACCGTTGAAAATGTTCGCTACAAACCAATGACGGTAAGCATTGACAGTCAAAGCATTTCAAATTCTTGGCTTACTGTTAATTTATCCGAAGGTAAAAATCGTGAAATTCGTAAAATTATGCTTCATATTGGTTTGCAAGTAAGTAGGCTTATCAGAATTAGCTATGGCAATTTTAACCTAGGTTCAATGAAGCCACTCGATATTATTGAAGTAGCAAAAAAAAATATTCCCAAAATTACAAATGTTGTTTGATAGAAAATTATTGTTTCGCAATCATTTTAGGCATCTTTCTTTATTAAAACAAAATGATTTTTTATATCAAGAGATTGCTAGCCAAATGATTGCTAATTTACAAATTTATCAAAAAAGATTTCAAAAAATTTTAATTATAGGCGATAAACTTGGCAATATAAAACAAGCTTTACTTGCTTTGGGCTATGACAAACACAATATATTTAGTCAATTCACCGATTTATTATTTGACGAAGAAAATTTAATAGAGGTTGATTTTTCTAATAATTCTGACAATTTTATTAATTTTGATTTAGTAATAAGTTTATTGAGTTTGCATTTTATCAATAATCCGCCTAGTTTCTTACAGCAAGTTAAACAATTATTAAAAAATGATGGTTTATTTTTAGCTAGTTTTTTTGGCGAAGAACATTTGCCCGAATTGTTTTTAGCAACACAAAAAGCCGAAAATGAAATATATCAACGAATTTCTGCTAGAATGCCTCCTCTTCTTAATTTACAAACTGTCACTAATTTATTGGCAAAAGTTGGTTTTCAGTCGCCAACGGCAAATCTAGATATTATTGTAGTTGAGTATCAGCAAATAAATAAGTTGTTGCAAGATTTAAAAATTATGGGTTGTAGCAATGTTTTATATGCTCGATCAAAAAATTTCATCACCAAAAAATTTTTACAAATGATAGAAAAATTTTATCCGCAACAACAAAATAAAAGTTATCTAGCAAGCTTTTCTATTATTCATTTAGCTGGCCATCAAAACTTGTTTTAGGGCAGAAGAAGAGCTATTGAGCCAATATTGATAATTATTGTTTTCTATGCCGGCAATATTATTAAAATGTCGATTAAAAACAATTGTCAATTGTTGCATATGAAAATTAAATTGACCAGAAAATTCGAGTATTTTATAGCCAAAATCATATAATTGTTGCTTGATTTGTGCAATTTCTTGATTACAGTCGGCAAAACTATATTTAATAAAATCGTGATGATGAGTTTTTTGTGGAAAAAACCCAATACCATTTTTTGCCAAAAATTGCCAATCAAATAAAATTGACGGATCTTGCTTGCGATTTATTAGTTGAGAATTATTAAAATAGGCAATATCGCTATGACCTAAAACATTACGAGAAGAAATATTGTATTTTTTTATTAAATATTGTAATAATGCAACTCCTGCTTGCATTTGTTGCAAAGAAAATGGCAAAATTTCTGGTTGAGGGTTGATAAATTCAATACCGATAGAGTTTATGTTTAGGCCATCTTGTTTTTGCCAATGACTAATTCCGGCATGGTAAGCAACATTATTTTCCGCGACTAATTGTGTAATGTTGCCTGTAAAATCAATTAAAAAATGGGCACTTACTTGATGCTGCATAAACATTGCAATTGCCTCTTCTAAACAACCGCAGGCGATGTGATGTAAAATTAAATATTTAATTTCTCTTGGTGAAAAATGAGTGTTGTAATAATTAGATGGTAAATGATTTTGTTTTATCATTATAAAGTTGTGGAAAACATTATTTCTTCTATTTGCTTTGCATCGACAATGCCTTCTAGTTTAGCTATTTGTTGATGTGTGCTATTAAAAATAATTGTGGTTGGTATTGATTCTGGATAGTAAGGAGAATTTTGATTGTTTAAATAAATGTTATCAAAATTGAGTTTATGAGCTATTTTTAAAGTTTTATGATGATTTTTTTGTGGATCATCAACCGAAATGCCCATAATATGAAATTTTTGTTCAATATTTTTTTGTTGCAAAGAATTAAGATTTTGTAGTTGTTGTTTACAAACATTGCACCACCAAGTCCAGTAAATTAATATAATGGGTTTTTGTTGGTAATTTTGATAGTTGATATTTTTTTGAGTAGTAATGGTAGTGTTGTTTAATATTTCTGCTAGTTTAGGGCTTGTGTTATTTTCTGCCCAAGAAAATAGAGGAATTAACACAAAAATCAAAATTATTATTTTTCTTTGCAAAAAAAACATAAAAAAAACATTAATTTTGATTTTTTAGCCATTTAGCCATATCGAGAGCAGAATAGCAGATAATAGCTTGTGCTCCAGCTCTTTTAATGGCGATTAATTGCTCAAAACACAATTGATAAAAATTTATATTATTATGTTTTGCTAATAATTTTAACATTGTGTGTTCACCACTCACTTGATAACCAAATATGGGCAAGGCAATGTTTTTGCTAGCTTGATAAATAATATCGAGATAGGCTATTGCTGGTTTTACAATGATTGCATCTGCTCCTTCGCCCACATCGAGAGCAATTTCAAGAAAAGCTTCTTTACTGTTGCAATAGTTTAGTTGATATGATTTTTTATGTGCTTGTTTTAAATTATTTGCCGAACCTACCGCTTCACGAAAAGGACCATAAAGATGAGAGGCGTATTTTGCAGAATAAGAAAAAATGCCGACATTTTGATATGTATTTTTATCAAGAAAGTTACGAATTTTAGCGATTCTGCCATCCATCATATCAGAAGGTGCCACAAAATCGGCTCCTGCCTTTGCTAAAGCAAGAGTTTGTAGACATAATATTTCTACCGTTTCGTCGTTTAAAACTTCTTGTTTTTCATTGATTATGCCGTCATGACCATGGGTTGTATAAGGATCGAGGGCAACATCCGCAATTATCAATATTTCTGGACATTCTGTTTTAATTTTTCTGATTGTTTGGCAAATTAAATTATGATGATTGTGAGCTTCTTTACCTAATTCGCATTTCATTTTGTTTTCTATCACAGGAAATAGCATAATGGCAAAAATTCCTTGTTGATAGGCTTCTTTTACTTGATTGATAATAAGATCTGAGCTAAAACGAAAACAATCGGGTAATGCCTCAATTGGTTGACAAATGTTGTTGCCTGCAATCACAAATAAAGGCAAAATTAAATTACTAGCAACAAGGTTATTTTCGGTAAGTAGATGGCGTATAGCCTCATTTTGTCTGTTTCTTCTTGGTCTAGAAACGGGAAAAGATGCAAAATAATGAAACATAATTACATTCTTTCGGTTAAATCAACGACTCTGATTAATTCTTTCAAATCTATGTGACCAGAAACAACTTTCATGAGCCCATCTTCTACAATTGGCACAAAACCAACACTAAGAGCATATTTTAACATTTCTTTTCTGCTAGCAGAAGCCACAATCATTTCGTCTAATTCGCGATCGAAGGGCAGAATTTCAGATATAGCCATTCGACCTTTATAGCCATGGCTACATTTGTCACAACCAACCGCCTGATAAAGTTTAGTAATATTATTATATTTTTCTCCTAGTAATTTTTTTTCAAAATCGGTAATAGGCTGTTCTTTTTTGCAATGTACACATAATTTTCTGGCTAATCTTTGAGCGATGATGCCAATTAAAGCCCCAGAAAGTAAATAGGTTGGCACTCCAATATTCATTAAACGTGGAATGGCACTTAATGCATCGTTGGTATGTAGCGAACTATATACTTGGTGCCCAGTCATGGCAGCTTGGATGGCAGTTATGGCAGTGTCTTTATCGCGTATCTCACCTACTAAAATAACATCGGGATCTTGCCTTAAAATTGCCTTGATACCAGTGGCAAAATCCATGCCAATATCGTGACGAATATTGGATTGACGAATTAGTGGGATGCGATATTCGACAGGATCTTCGAGAGTCATGATGTTTTTATCAATAGAATTGATGTAGTTTAAAACTGTATAAAGTGTGGTGGTTTTACCAGAACCAGTAGGACCTGTGAGAATAATTACTCCCTCTGGCCTTTGCACTATTTTTTTTAGCACATTGTTGCAATGTTGTGAAAAGCCTAGTTTTTCGAGAGTCATGATAGATTGCTTTTCATCGAGAATTCTCATGACGATATTTTCACCATTGATTGTTGGTTGAGTTGAGACCCTAAAATCAATTTTTCGACCTAATATTTCGGTTTCAATTCTGCCATCTTGTGGTTTGCGATTTTCGGCGATATTCATGTTGGACATAATTTTTATTCTCACCGCAATTGCAGACCAATAATCTTTGTGAACACTTCTAATTTGCACCATTTTACCATCAATACGATAACGAATTCTTAAAAATTGAGCTTCTGGCTCAAAGTGTAAATCGGATGCTCCGTGATGCACAGCATCGTTTAAAATAACATCAACTAGCCTAACCATTGGGCTTTTATAATCGCCTCGAAGTTCGTTTTCATTGGTGTTTTTATTTGCCCCACCACTTTCTATTTCTTTTAAGATACCTTCGATTGACATTTCGTAATCGAAATATTGATCGATAGCATGCATTATGTCGGTTTCTGGCACAAAAACAGGATCGATGCGAAAATTTGGTGGGAAAAATCTGCGTACCTGATCGATAGCAATGATATCAAAAACATCAACCATTGCTAAAACAATTGATTCGGAATTATAGGAAACGGGCATTAGTTTGTTTTGCACTGCAAAATCTTTTGGTATTTTTTTAACTAGTTTCGGATCGATATAAGATGATTTGATATCAAATTTTTTAATACCAACCGACTCGTTTAAAATTTCGCCCAAGGCTCCTTCTGAAACGAAGCCCATATCAACCAAAATTACACCTAAACTTTTATTGCCCCCAAGTCTTTCTCTTTCTTTGATAGCAATATTTAATTGATCTTCAGATATAACTTTTTTATCGAGTAGTTTGCTACCTATATCTGGTCCAGTGGTTTTTGACATAAAAATTGCATATTATATTTTCAACAAAAGACATTTGCTATGATTAATTTTCAATTTTAATTTTGTGATGTCAAGTTATAGTATAAAAATTTAGTATAAATTTTATGCTTTACGAAAATTGCTCACATAAAATTCTTTCTTCTAGTGAATGATTGGCATCAAATAAAATTTGAGAAAAAGAAGTAAAATCTTGTTTTATTTGCACTTGCATAACATTTTTTACTTCTTTCCAATCGGCAGTAACGCTGGCAGATCTAGTTTTGTATTCGAGTAAATCAAGAGATATTATGCTTTGGTTTGGTAACAATGCACCACTCCATTTTTTAGGACGAAAAGGACTAATAGCGGTGAGTGCTAAAATTGGAGCCTCAAACGGAATAATTGAGCCTCCAACAGAAAAATTATAAGCGGTGCTTCCAGCAGAAGTTGCAACTAAAATGCCATCAGAAATAAGGGGATTTAATCTTTCTTGATGATTTATTTTGATGCAAATTTTACATGCTTGACTAGTTTGTCGAAGTAACGAAACTTCATTAAAAGCGATATGTGAGATTGTTTCTTGTGTGATAGTTTTTGCCTGCATCAACAATGGATGCAAGTTGTTAATGTTAGCAAGATTTATTTTGGTCATAATGTCGTGGCAATCAACCTTAAAACTATTCATGAGAAAACCAACTGTGCCACAATTTATGCCATAAATAGGAATATTTTTTTGATAATAATGATGAAGTAAATGTAGCATTAAACCATCGCCCCCAATTGCAATAATTAAATCGAAATCAAAATTATGAGAAAAATTATTGGCAATATCGTTAAGATTAATAAAATTATAGTGTTTAGTTAAGAAATTTTGTAAAGTGAGTGCTTTTTTATTATGATATGCAGAAATAGTGGCAATTTTTTTCATTGTTTTAATAATTTTTTAAGCTGTGCAATAAAATTGCCGTGGCAACAGAAGCATTAAGGCTTTCTACTTGAGAATTAGTTCGGATATTCACTAATAAATCGCAATTTTTTGCCACTAGATGTCTGATACCAAAACCCTCCGAGCCAATTACCATAGCTAATGGTTGATATTTTTTTAACTCTGCTAAATTACTAGTTCCTTTGGCACTTAATCCGGCACACCAATAACCCAACTCTTTTAATTTGTGCAATAAATCGTTGAAATTAGTAGCTTCTATTAAATTAGCAAATTCAATGTTGCCAGCAGAAGCTTTGATGATGGTATTATTTTCGAGGCAAGAATTGTGTTTGCTAAATACGATGTTAACAACATCAAAAGCAACTGCACTGCGAATAATCGCCCCAATATTTTGCGGATCAGAAAGTTGATCGAGTAATAAAATATTTGGTAAATTATTTTTATTTTGATGCAGTTGTTGTAATAAATCAAATTGGCTTTGCATTGTTATTTTACTAGCCTCAACAGCAATACCTTGATGCACACAAGCATCACCTAAGCGATTATCAAAAAATTTATTATCAACTATTTTAACCAAATTCATTAGCTTATTTAATTGTTTTTGTTGCAAAAAATCAAGCAGAATTGTTTGATTGTTTTTGGTAATAAAAATTTGATAAAAGATTCTTTTTTGTAAAGCTAAAGATACAAAAACAGGATGCTTACCGTAAATAAAAATATTGTTATTTTTAGAATTATTTTTATACATTTTTTTGTAAAATAGCAAATGTTGTGTTTGATAAATTTAAAATAATACCATTTCTTATCTATATTACAAATATAGTAAAATTTTTTTGAGATAAAAACTTTAAAAACGATTGTGTATATCATTATAAATAAAGAGGCTTTTTAAAGTTTTTATCTCAAAAAAATTAAGTTAGAATGTATTTTTTATTGCAATAGATTACAATTTTAACAAGCACCCATTTCTCATTTTAAAATTAAATTCTAGCAATTTTGATAAGAGGTAAAATATTGTAATATATGGTACTAATTAGAGTTATTTTCTTTTTGCGAGGGTTGTGCTTTTTGATTTTCTGATTGTAAATTTTGTGGAATTTGATTTTCTGATTTAGAATTATCAATTTCTGTTGATTGTTCTTCTGTTATATTATTGGCTTCAGCCTTTTCTTCAATTGCAATTTCACTTGATGATTTTTCATCTACAGATTTTTGATTTGTCGATGTTTCGTCTGTCATTTTTTCTTCGATTGATTTTTCTTCTTGTTTGGTTGGAATAAGAATTTTAATATTGGCATCTTTAACTAAATTTCCAATAACTTTTTCGATTTCATCTTTTAATAAAACCTGTTTTATTTTTTCTTTGTAATCTGCTAATTCAAGTTTTTCAGGAATTTTTAAAGCAATTTTTTTCACAATAAGCCATTCTTCACCTGATAAAAAAGGGCGTGAAATTTCTTGCTCTTTTAAGACATTAAGTACAGCTATGATTTCGGATTTTATTTTATCTTCGGCAATAAAATTTTCTGATCCAGAAAAACTATCTC
>JBILTH010000097.1:0-4277 GCA_044371635.1 Rickettsiales bacterium | reverse complement strand
AAAAAATCTAAATATTTTGTGTGAAAATTTTACAAAACATTTTCAAGTAGTGCTTCAATCCCTCTTACAATCTAAAAAAAATCGTTTTAATATATTATTTCCATATATCACTAATTTAACAAAAATTCCAACCGACAGTAACTTTACACAAGATTTACAAAACAACGGCAAAGAAATTATAGCTAGATTACTAATGGCAATTGCCTATCGCAACATTATCAAAGAAGATTATAAACAATATGCAGGCAAAGGTTTTGCCGATTTTACCAGTATTATTAACATTTTGCCTAGTTTAGAAGCACAATGGCTTGAAAAGGTTTTTGATGATAATTATGAATATTTTTTAAATGTGAGAGATAATGTTGCTATGTATCTCTCTCCTGAAAGATATTGAATCTCGATTCGATTAATTTGATATGTGTTTTTCAATAAATTTGTAACACAACTTTCACTAAAATAAATAACTATGCAAAGAGAATATAAAAAAATTAACACAAGAAAAAGTCGGCAAATTATGGTAGGCAATGTTGCCGTGGGGGGAGGTGCCAAAATTAGTGTGCAAACCATGACCAACACTAAAACCACCGATCAACAAGCTACTATTGCTCAAATTAATCGTTGCATCGAGGCAGGGGCAGAGCTTATTAGAGTTTCGGTGCCAGATCAAGAATCTAGCACTTGTTTAAAGCAAATTGTGGCTTCTTGTTCTGTGCCAATTATTGCCGATATTCATTTTCATTACAAAAGAGCCATAGAATCTGCCAAAGCAGGAGCGAAATGTTTAAGAATCAATCCAGGCAACATTGGTTCGGCAGATAAAATAAAAGAGGTGGTAAAAGCGGCCAAAGATTATGGCTGTGCTATACGTATAGGGGTAAATGCAGGATCTCTTGAAAATTGGTTGCTTGAAAAATATAAAACTCCAACCCCGCAAGCCCTGCTAGAATCGGCAATGCATCACATTAAAATTTTAGAAGACAACGATTTTTTTAATTTCAAAATTAGTGTTAAAGCTTCTGATGTTTTTTTGGCAACTGCAAGTTATCAACTTTTAGCAAATGCTTGCGATTATCCGCTACATATTGGTATTACCGAAGCAGGTAGTTTAAATGCTGGCACCATAAAATCGGCAGTGGGGCTTGGTTATTTGTTAATGCAAGGCATTGGAGATACTATCCGAGTTTCGCTTTCTGCCGCTCCAGAAGAAGAAATAAAAGTTGCCTATCAAATTTTAAAAACACTAGAATTACGCACCTATGGAGTTAATATTGTTTCTTGCCCATCTTGTGCTAGACAAGGTTTTGATGTGGTAAAAATTGTAACCGAAGTAGAAAAACTCACTCAACACATTAAAAAACCAATAACTCTTTCTATTTTAGGCTGTGTAGTAAATGGGCTTGGCGAAGCCGCTCATACTCAAATTGGCATAACAGGCACCACAGGAGGTAAGCATAATGTTTATCTTAACGGCAAGCCTCATCACAAAATTAACGAAAACGAAAATTTAATTGAGCATATTGTAAAATTAGTAGAAGAGCAGGCGAGCCAAGATTTATCATGAATTCTACCTTTTTTTTACTGTTTTTATCTCCTGCCAAATTTTTATATGCTAGTTTTGTGCTTTTTGCCACTGCTTTTAGCATGGATTTAGTGCTTTTTCCTGCTTTATTGCAAGAGCAAAATATCAGAGCTTCTACTATTTCTTATGCTTTTGTTTTTGAAACAATTGGCATTATTACCGCTTCTTTGAGCTTTTATTATGTGGTGGTTAGGCTTAAACCTTGGCGAACTTTTACTTTGGCAATTATCATTTATGCACTGGTAGTTTTATTAATTTATTTTACTGTCAATAATTTATTAATTTGGTTTAGTTTTACTTTTATTTTAGGATGTTGCTGGGTAATTATAGCTGTGAGTCGTTTTGCTTGGCTTAATACTTTTTTAAATCAGCAAAATAGAGGCTTGGGAGTGGCCTTTTTTAGCACCGCTATTTCTCTTGGTTTGGCTTTTGGGCCTATTTTGGTAAAATGTTTAGGAGCAATTAATTATGTTGCATTTGCACTTTCTAGTAGCCTTGTTTTGCTAGCTATGTTAGTGCTTTTACCAATTAAAAATCATATTTCCTCAAACTTAAATAATTTTGATGTTGCCGATAAAATTACTTTACAAAGTTTTTGGCAAAAAAATAAACAGTGCTTTTTAGCTAGATTTTTTCTTGATTTTCAAACTTACACTTTAATGACTTGCACAGTTATTTTTGGTAAAAGCATTAATCTTTCAGCAGAAAATGCAGGATTATTAATTACCGCCTACATGACAAGCACAATTTTTGATGTGGTGGCAGGATTTTTATTAAAAAAATATCAAGAAAAAGATTTAATAAAAATTGGCTTTACTATTTGTTGTTGTTGCTTTATCGCTATTCTTTTGCTAGTATTTTTTAAATATCATTCTTATTTTTTGTTGTTATTATTATATTTTTTATATGGCAGTGGCATTGCCTTTATTTTTGTTTCGGTTTTTGCCATGATGAGTAATTGTTATCAACAACAAGAAATGCAAGCAGGAGCAACATTTCAATTAATTGGCACTTTGGGAGCTTTTTTTGGCATTTTACTTACTAGTTTTTTAATGTTTTTTAATGTTGCTTTTGGTTTTATATTAAGCATCATTATGGCTGGCATTTTTTATTTTCTGTTAGTTTTGATAAATAATTTAAATCTTGTCAATTTTTTATTTGCAAAACAAAAATAAAATCTTATAATTTATGTGCTATTGTAAATATCACCAAAATAATTTATGTCAAAAAACCTTATATTTATTACTTATCACAAAAAAATTTTAATAATTTTAATTTTCTTTGTTGCATTTTCTTGCAATAAAAACAAACCAACTGAGTTGCGTTTTGTTAATCTTGCTGGCAAATCTAAATCAATCAAATTTCGTATTCCAGAAGAAAATGCTCAAATATTAAACAATTCTAAACAAAAAGATCTTCGCAATAACACAGTAGATCAGGGCAAAAACTCTTCTTCTATCGAAAACAACACTGCTATAAACAATCAAGTTTTAGATAAATATAAAAATTTAGCCACAAACGAAACAGCAACTTCTAGCAAACAAAACTCTATCCAACCATCTTCTACAATTAATGAAAATGTGCAATATAATAATAATCAACAGCAATATAGCAAAAACATTGCCGAACAAAAATATGATTTTGCCCAAAATGTTGCCAACTCATTATTGCCAAATCCAACTTTAGCAAACAATGAAAATACAGATGAAGAAATTATAATTAAAGGAAACTACACCAATGCAACCGAAAATATTAAAGCGAAAGAAAAAATTCTCGATAAATCTAAAAAAAATAACACCTCATTAACAAAAAACTCACAAGCAAAAAATAGCCAAGAAAGTAAATTTTATTTGCAACTTGGTTCTTTTAATAGTCAAGAAAATGCCAACGATTTTATCAATAAATCAAAATACAAAAATATCGAAATTATCGAGGCTAATTTAAAAAATAAAACACTTTACAGAGCGGTTGTGGGTCCCTATCAAAATCGCAAAATAGCATTAAATGAAATGCAAAAAATAAAAAGATCTGGGCAAGAAGTTGTTATTATTAAGTATTAATTTATGTTAAAAAAAATTACTTATTTTTCTTGGTTATTATTGTTTTTCATTTCTTGCTCTTATTATGAAAATCAAGCCCTAAAAGGCAATAAAAATTTTAAGAAAAAATTTGCTAAAGAAGTTAATTCAATCAACAAAGATCGAGTATCGAAAAATAAATCAAATACAATGGCAACAAGTTTCGAAACTCCTTATGATCAATTTTATTTTCCGCAAGATAAAGATGAACTCACTTTCGATTATTATATCGGATCTGTTTATTTTGGGCAACCATTTCCTGTGAGATCGTTTCCATATTACGAAAATTATCAACCTCAACAAGCAATTGTAAGCGATCCTAATCGCATTTTTGAGATCGCCTATAACTCTACTAGTAATAAACCATTTTATCGTATTGGTTTAGAATTTGATTCTATAAAAGTTCCTACTGTCGATCAATATGGTATACCAATTTATGATAATAATAAAAACTATTTATTCTCTCAAAATTCTATTTTACAAAAAAATATTACCAATCTTAAACAACAACAAAATTCTATTAAAAACCTCATCAGTCAAAAATTAGTCGAAGAAAAAAAAGAATTATTATATCAAAATCAGATCAAAGAATATCTTAAAAAAGATAAATTACTAGAAGA
>JBILTH010000095.1:0-4385 GCA_044371635.1 Rickettsiales bacterium | reverse complement strand
GATTTTTATTAACTTGCTTTTGATTGCTTTTTCTAGCTCAATTGCAACTTTAGAATAATCAAAAGACTTTTTCTTTTTGAGAAAATTAAAAGAAAAAGATTTATCATCGAGTTTCATGTCTTTTGCCTTACCTTTAAATAAAGAATCTAGCTCTTTATAAATAAGATCGGTAGTTAATTTATCTTCTTTTAAATTATAAGAACCAACACAAGTTATTTTTGATTGTTTTTGTCGAATAAATTGTTTATCGAGATATAAAGAAACAAAGACCGCTCCGCTATCTTGCAGTTTTTTTCTTTCTTTAATTACTTCGCAGTTTAAATCGAGAAGCTGTTTGCCATCAACCCCTAAATAGCCAGATTTAACAAAGCCAACTACAGAAGAAGTGCTTGGATTTTTTTGGTTAATTTTAATGACTAAGCCATTTTCGGCTTGGATTGTTGTTGGCACTCCGCATTCTGATGCTAGTTCACAGTGAGTTTTGGTGTGAATAAACTCGCCATGAACAGGAATTGCAATTGTTGGCTTTGCGAGATCATACATAATTCGCAGTTCTGATTGTGAAGGATGCCCCGAAACATGCACAAAATGATCTTTTTCAGTCATGACATCAATTTGTTTTTTTGCAAGCAAATCAAACAATTCGAAGATTTTTTTTTCATTTCCAGGAATTATTTTAGAAGAGAAAATCATTAAATCGCCTTTACTAAAATGAATAACTGGGTGAGAATTAGTGGCAATTTTTCGCACTGCAGCCATAGGCTCGCCTTGACAACCTGTACAAATGACTAATACTTCATTTTTATTGTAAAGCTTTAATTCTCTTTCAGAAATAAAATGACAATTTTCAAAATCGTAACCACTTTTTTTACCAACTTCGTAAAGCCGATGCAAAGAAAAACCTGCTAATATAACCTTTCTGCCAATTTCAGTGGCAATTTTTGCAATAGTGTGTATTCTGGCTAAATTAGAAGCAAAAGTAGTTACCCCAATTAAACCTTGTCTATTTAACATTAAAGATTTTAGAGATATATAAAGCTCACCTTCAGATCGAGAATGCCCAACATTAATTGCATTGGTTGAGTCGCATACCATTGCTAAAATTTGGTTGCTATCACCATAAGCTTTAATTGTATTTAGTTCACTTATTTTTCCTACTACTGGATCGGGATCGAGCTTCCAATCTCCTGTGTGTAAAATATTGCCAACTTCGGTTTTAATGAGAACAGCCTGCATTTCTGGCACAGAATGAGTGAGCCCAATAAATTCTAAATCAAATGGATGTAGTTTTAAATTTTTGCTTTCAATTTTGTGTAGTGGCACAGATTTAGCAAATTTAGTTTCAGAAAGTTTAGTTTGTAAAAAATTGATAGCAAAATTAGTGGCATAAATAGGAGTTTGTAATTCGGGCCATAAATGAACTACCGCCCCCAAATGATCTTCGTGAATATGAGTGATAATTAGCCCTAATAAATTTTTTTTAATTTGTTGTAAAAAAGAAATATCGGGAGTCATCATTGAAACCCCAGGAATATCATAGGCAAAACCAATGCCACAATCAATCATTAACCATTTACCATTAAGATGATATAAGTTGAGATTCATACCAATTTCGTTGGCACCACCTAATGGCAAAAACAAAAGATCTGCATAGTGGTTTTTAAGATTAAAATTCATATTTTGTGTTAAACAGTGTTAATGCCAAGCTTGACAAATAGTTGCCTATCTTTTTGAGTTTGTGGATTAGGTGTGGTTAATAGTTTTTCTCCATAAAAAATAGAGTTAGCGCCAGCAAAAAAGCATAGAGCTTGAGTTTGTTCACTCATTTGTTCTCTACCTGCCGAAAGCCTTACCTTGCTTTTTGGCATTAAGATTCGAGCCACTGCAATAGTGCGTATAAATTCAAAATGATCGAAATCTGCCACATTCTCAAGCGGAGTGCCAGCAACTTTTACTAACATATTAATTGGCACCGATTCTGGCGGAATTGGTAAATTAGCTAAAATCAGCAACATTTTTGCCCTATCTTCTCTAGTTTCACCCATGCCAACAATACCCCCAGAACAAACATTTAAGCCCGCTTCTCGCACATTTTGTAGAGTGTTAAGCCTATCATTAAAACTGCGAGTGGTGATAATTTGTTGATAAAATTCTGGAGAAGAATCGATGTTGTGATTATAATAATCAAGCCCAGCTTCTTTAAGTGCAACACTTTGCTCTGCGGTTAGCATGCCCAAAGTCATACAAGTTTCAAGCCCTATTTTTTTTACTTCTTGAATAATTTCACAAATATTTTCAACATCTCGATTGTTAAGATTTCGCCAAGCGGCTCCCATGCAAAAACGAGATGCCCCGTTTTGTTTAGCATCAATAGCGGCTTCTTTAATGTTGGTAATATTCAGTAAAGATTGTTTTTCTAGGTTAGTGTTGTAGTGAGCAGATTGAGGGCAGTATTTACAATTTTCAGGACATGAACCTGTTTTTATGCTAAGCAGAGTGCTAATTTGCACTTCGTTTTGTGGTTGATGTTTTCGATGCACTTCGGCAGATTTAAATAGCAGATCGTTAAAAGGCAAATCAAACAATTGTAAGACTTCTTGTAATTGTTGATTGCAAATTGCAGAAGAATGAGTTTTTGGGCTAAATTCTGGCTTAATATCGCAGGGTTGTTGAGAAGATATATTGTTGTATTGGTGCATAATTTTTGAGTTAAAATTTAAATCCCGGAGGTAATGGCATACCAGCAGTAGCAGACTTTAGCATATTATTTGATTGATCGTCAGAATTTTTTTTCGCATCGTTAAAAGCGGCAATAATGAGATCTTCTAATACTTCTTTTTCATCAACAATTAACAAACTAGGATCGATGTTAATTTTTTTTGCTAATCCTGCCCCAGTAATTGTTATTGCAACTAAACCTCCACCAGCAGAACCAGTGAATTCTTTGCCAGAAAAATCGTCTTGTATTTTTTTCATTTTATCTTGCATTTGCTGTGCTTGACGCATGAGAGATTTGATATCCATAGTTGTGTTATGTTAATTGTTTAATTTAAATTGATACAACATTTAGAATTATATTTTACTATAATTTTAAAAGCTAGCAAAATTATTTATAAATTAATTAGGTTAAATTTTGCCAATCTTTTTTTTAAATAACTGCCAAAAATATTTTATGGCATTGTTGTAGCCCGAATTTAATTTATAATTCCAAATATAGCAAAAGATTTTTAGCCAAAAAGATATAGCGATATTTAGAATTATAAATTAAATTCGGACTGCAACAATGCCATAATGTTAGAAATTAGCAAACCAACTTAATTTCATTGATAGTGGCGATCCAGGTTGTAAGTTGTTGTTATTATGAGCGGTGAGAGTATATTTTTTATTCAAAGCATTTTCAATATTTAATTGCAACTTTTGATTTTTATTTAATTGGTAATAAGTTGCCAAATCTAGCCTAGTAAAGCCTTTTAATTTTACCATATTATCTGCTCCAGCGAATTGTGTACTTTGTTTTATAATACCCATTCCTGCACTAAATTTTTGAGTAAAATTATACTTATTCCAAATAGCAAGTGTTTGTGGAGGAACTAAAGCAATTAAATTGCCTTTATTAGCAGAAGAAGTATTAGCTATCACTTTAGCTTGTTGCCAACTTTGTGAAACAATAGTTTGCCAATTTTTGTTTAGGTTGCCATTTAAAGAAAGTTCCAAGCCTTTAGTTGCAGTTTGACCTGTGGCAATCATAAAGCCAGCATTATTTGGATCGTTTGCTCTAGTATTTTTACGGTTAAGTTGATAAATAGCCGAGGTAAAATTAAGGTTGGGTTTAATATCAAATTTCGCTCCAAATTCATAGTTTTGTAATTTTTCTGGTTTTAACATTTTTGCTACCGAATCAAGGCTAGAAAATTGATCGCCAGCACTTGGCAAGTAGGTGGTAGAATAGCTTGTATATAAAGATACCTCTTCTTTTGGCTTAAAAACCATGCCAAATCTTGGTGAAATTAAGTTGTCTATTCTACTAAATTGCTTATTGCCAATATAATTGTGGGTAGTAGTAAAAAATCTATCAAAACGTATTCCTACCAAAATTTGCCAATATTGATTTAGATCGATTTTGTTTTGAGCATAAGCCCCAATAATGTTATTGCGTGACTTACTATCAATATCAGAGGCAGTAAAGCGATAATTTAACACAGTATTATTGAGTGGGGTGTTTATGTTTATTGATTGCAGACTGCTTATGTTATTAAAAAAGCCAGTTTTCCTTATGATATCAGTGTTTTGTTTGGTTAATTCTAGCCCTAGCAAAGCTGTGTTTGGCAGATTAATAATTTTGAATTTATAAATAATATCTGTTTGATTAGTGAGGGTGGTTCGAT
>JBILTH010000011.1:0-12814 GCA_044371635.1 Rickettsiales bacterium | reverse complement strand
GAAAAGTTTATCTTGCATTTAAAAGAAAGTGATTTTAGATTTGAAAAAACACAATTTATCTAAAATTTTGTTGAAAATAATTACAAAAAATCCTCTTTAAACATTGTCTAGAGCCTTCGTTAAAATCAGCTTAATCAAGAAAGAGTTTCATGTTTTTATTAAGTTTAAATATTATGCTATTTGCAGATAAAAAAAATATTACTATCTCTTGCGATAGGTTCTGCCTTTTCTGGCTTTTTTGTAGCCGTATTTTTTTCGCTCAACCACTCTAGAATCGCGGGTTAGAAAACCTTGTTGACGCAAAACTTGATGATTGTTAGGATCAAATAAAGTTAAAGCTTTGCTAATACCATGAAGTAGAGCACCAGCTTGACCGCTTTTGCCACCACCAAGTAATTGGGCTATAACATCGAATTTTTGTTGATTTTGAGTTGCTTCAAAACTAGATTGAGCAATGTTGACTAAAATTTCTCTGCCAAAATAAGAATTTATATCTTGGTTGTTGACAATAATTTTGCCATTACCCTTTTTTAGCCAAACTTTTGCAATGGCATTTTTTCTTTTGCCTGTGGCATAAGATCTGCCAAATTCATCGATTTTTTTAGTTTTGGTTACAATTATTTGCTCTTCGGTGTTTATTATTTTAGCTAGTTGTTGTTGTAGGGTGATGGACATAAGATTAATTAGTTTTAATGTTTTTACGATTTAAAGAGGCAACATCAAGAACTTGCGGAGTTTGACCTTGGTGTTTATGAGTAGATCCAGCATAAATATGAAGATTATTTAGAATATCTCTTTGTAACGGACCTCGAGCTAACATTCTTTCAACTGCATATTGCAATAATCTTTGCGGATGATCTCCTTCTAAAATTTGGCGTGCATTACGGTTTTTGATGCCCCCTGGATAGCCTGTGTGCCAATAATATTGTTTGTTAAGATATTTTTTGCCTGTGAGCTGTATTTTATCGGCATTAATTACCACAATGTGATCGCCACAATTCTGATTGGGAGTGTAGGTTGGTTTATGTTTGCCTTTTAGCATTTTAGCTACCACAGAGGCTAACCTGCCTAACACAAGATTTTCTGCATCAATTAGCCACCACTGTTTAGTGATTTCGGAAGGTTTGGCACTATAGGTTTTTTGCATAAGTTTTAAATATATTTGTTAATCCATTCAATTAGAGCAGTCTTTGGTAAAGAACCAACTTTACTATCTAATAATTTGCCATCTTTAAATAACATTAAAGCTGGAATGCCTCTTACTGCATATTGTGAAGGAATTTCTGGATTTTCATCGACATTACATTTGAGAACCTTAAGTTTATTAATAAATTCTTGTGATATTTGATCGATTATTGGCGAAAGTTGTCTGCACGGACCACACCAAGGAGCCCAAAAATCGACCAATACAAGTAGAGTAGATTGAATATCTGTTTCAAATGAAGTGTCATTAGTTTCTTTAGCCATATAAATATTTATGTGTTATTTGCCAATTTTATATTTTTCTGCATTGTTTCTGCATTTTTTTAATTGAAAAAAATAGCAAAATCAATAATTGAAATTTTATTATAACAAAAAATATTATAAGAAAGCAAGCAATTTTATAATGTTTTTATAAAATAATTTCACTAAAATTAACGAGACATTTGTAATTTTATGGCACAACTTTTAATATTAGGAAAAATTCTTACTTTTTCAACCTCTAAAATAGTTTGTTCTATTTTTGAATCTTGCATAATTATTTTTAACAAATCGTAACAAAATTTTTCTAGCAACTCGCAATTGTGATTATTAGCAAAATCTTTAATTTTTTGATAAATAATATCGTAATCTATGGTGTCATTAATGTTGTCGGTATGGCAAGCATCGGCAAAATTAGTGTGAATGGTGAGATTTAAAAACAGATCTTGCTTTCTGGTTTTTTCAAAACTATGAATGCCTATAAAGGTTTGAATGGCTATTTTTTTTAATTTAATAATCATTGTTTTGTTATATCATAAAATATTGCATCTTAAAAATTACAATATTATTATATTAACAATATTTTTTAATTTCAACAATTTTATTGTGTTTATTTTTTTATGAATATCAGCCAAATTTCTACTCTTGCTGGCGAAAACTTTAATGTAATAATTGAAGTGCCAATGCATTCTAGCCCATTAAAATATGAATTTGACAAAAAAAGTGGTGCTTTATTTGTCGATAGATTTTTAGCAACACCTATGCACTATCCTTGTAATTATGGCTTCATTCCGCACACTTTATCAGAAGATGGTGATCCAGTTGATGTTTTGGTAGTGTCTGATTTTTCTATCAATTCTGGGGCAGTTATTGCAGTTAAGCCCGTTGGAGTTCTTTTAATGCAAGACGAAAAAGGGCAAGACGAAAAAATTATTGCCGTGCCTGCATGCAAACTAAATTCAATATTTGAAAACATCACTTCTTACCAAGAATTGCCTCAATTACTTCTCAAACAAATTCAACATTTTTTCGAACATTATAAAGATCTTGAAAAAAATAAATGGGTTAAAGTTGTTGGTTTTGAGTCGGCAGAAATTGCTAAACAACTAATAGAAAATGCCATCAAAAGAGCAAAATAAAATCATATGCATTCCACCACTGTTTTATGTATTCTTGATGGTTTTGGTATAGGCAACGAAAAGTCTAGCAATAATGCTATTTCTTTGGCAAATATGCCAAATTATCGCAGAATTTTAAATAACTATCCCAATTCACAACTACTTACTTCTGGTCTTGATGTTGGCTTGCCTGATGGGCAAATTGGCAACTCTGAAGTTGGTCACATAACCATTGGAGCAGGTAGAGTTATTTATCAAGATTTGCCAAAAATTAATCGTAGCATTGCCGATGGTTCTTTATCGAAAAATACCAAATTACAGCAGTTTTTAAAACATCTTAAACAACACAATCTACCTTGTCATTTGGTTGGTTTGTGTTCTGATGGTGGAGTGCATTCTCATTTTTCTCATTTACTCTATTTAGCAAAAATAGTAAAAAACCACAATATCGAATTATTTTTACATCTCTTTACCGATGGTAGAGATGTTTCTCAAAAAAGCATTTTGCACTTTTTACCACATTTTTCTTCATATAATATTGCCACTATATCTGGTCGATATTATGCTATGGATCGTGATAATAAGCTTGATCGCACCAAACTTGTAAACGATGCAATAGTTAATGGCTCGGGGCCTAATTTTGCAACCGCACAAGATGTTATTAACCACTACTATCAAAAAAATATTACTGATGAATTTATTTTACCTAGTATTATTGGCAACTATAATGGCATCTGCAATAAAGCTGGTTTAATTTTTGCCAATTTTAGAGCAGATCGAGCTAGGCAAATTTCGCAAACATTATATGAAAGTAAAAAATTTGTTAGTGCACTCGCTCTCACTCAATATTCACAACAGCTAAATAATTTTTACCAAATTTTATTTCCACCACAAAATATTATTAATTCTTTGCCAGAAATATTAAGTAAAAATAATCTTACTCAACTAAGAATTGCCGAAACCGAAAAATATGCCCATGTTTCCTTCTTTTTTTCTTGTGGTCAAGAACAAAAATTTAAAGGTGAAGAGCGAATTTTAGTTCCATCTCCAGCGGTTGCCACTTATGATTTACAGCCCGAAATGTCAGCAAATATTGTTGGTGAAAAATTACGAGATGCCATTATAAACAAAAAATATGATTTTATCGTTGTCAACTATGCTAATGCCGATATGGTTGGTCATTCTGGCTTGTTACAGCCAGCAATTAGGGCTTGCGAAACAATAGATCAACAACTTGGCTTGCTAGAATCTGCCATCTTAAAAGTTGACGGTAATATGCTTATCACTGCCGATCATGGCAACATTGAGTGCATGTCTGACCATCAAAATATGCCTCACACTTCTCACACTAATAATCCTGTACCTTTTATTTTGATAAATCAACAAGCTAGCCACTATACTGTAAAAAACGGCTCTCTGCAAGATATCGCCCCTTCAATTTTGCAATTGTTTAACATTAAAAAACCACTAGACATGACAGGAGAAAGCTTAATTTTACATAAAACATGACCGCACCTCTTCACAAAAACAATTTGCAACCAATAAAAAATGGCACACAAAAAAAATCAGAAGAAGGTTTTTTTAAAAGTTTAGGTTTAGCTATTTTATTTGCTGTTTTAATTCGTTCTTTTTTATACGAACCATTTCATATTCCTTCTGGTTCAATGAAGCCTAATTTATTAATCGGCGACTATATTTTTGTTAGTAAATTTAGTTATGGTTATAGCAGGTATTCGTTTCCTTTTGGTTTACCATTTTTTCAGGGCAGAATTTTGGGTAAAATTTTTTCGCAACAACCACAACGAGGTGATATCGCGGTTTTTCGCCTTCCAAATAATCCAGATATAAATTATGTCAAAAGAATAATCGGTTTACCAAATGATAAAATTCAAATGAAAGAAGGAGTATTGTTTATTAACAACATTCCGCTAAAACAAACAGCAGATGGTATGTTTTTAGACAATCAAAACAATAAAAAACTACATCAATTGCAAGAAGAAATAAATCCAAACCACTATATTAGCATTTTAAACCAAGAGTCAACCGATCAAGACGATACTGGAGTTTACACAGTGCCAGAAAATCATTATTTTATGATGGGAGATAATCGCGATAATTCTCAAGATAGTCGATTTTTGCAAACGGTTGGCTATGTGCCAAGCGAAAATTTAATTGGCAAAGTTTCTTTAATATTTTTTTCTCTCGATCTTGATAATTTAAATTTTGCCAATTTTAGCAAAATAATCAGATATGGCAGAATTTTCTTACAGCCAAAATGAAACATCTTAAAAATCTTACTAAACAACTAAATTATAATTTTCAAAATCAAAGCTTGCTTGAATTAGCAATTACCCATCCTAGTTTTTCGCAAACCAAAACTCACAACTACGAAAGGCTTGAATTTTTTGGCGATAAAATTTTAGGCACAATCATTGCCGATTATTTACTTGTGAATTTTCCTTTTGCCCATGAGGGTGAACTCTCAAAAAAACAGGCTTATTTAGTTTCAGGTGATGCTTTATTGATTATAGCAAAAAAATTAAATTTGCCGAAAATTTTAAAAATTGGCAACGGCGAAAAAAAAATGGGTGGGCAACATAATCAAAATAATCTTGCAAGTGCAGTTGAGGCAATTATTGCATCAATTTATCTTGATTCTGATTTTTTACAAACAAAAAATATTGTCTTAAATTTATGGCAAGATTTATTATCTAACGACGATTTATTAGAAGATAATCAAGATTTTGTATCAACAGTGCAAGAATTTACTCAAAATTATAATAAATCTTTACCATTTTATCAATTTATGCAAATTAACAACAGTCAACATCAGCCAATATTTGAAGCAAAGCTCGATATTAGTGGCTTAAATTGGCAATTTATTGCCTGTGGCAACTCAAAAAAAGAAGCCAGAAAAAATGTTGCAAAAAAAGCGGTCGATTTTATTAAAAAAAATCAATAAAATTATTTATGATTAACATTAATTATCACAATTTTCAAGAAATCAATAATCAAACAATTTATCAACAAGTAGCATCGGCAATCACTCAATTAAAACATGCAATAAATCAAAATCTGTTGCCTGCCATTAATATTGTGCAGCAAAACCATGAAATAAACCTAGTAAAATCAATTACCAACGGCCTAAATCTTGGTAATTATACACAAATTTTAATTCTTGGTACAGGGGGCTCTAGTTTAGGAGGCAAAACATTTTCTGCTTTAAACTTAACTAATAAACTTATTTTTCTTGAATCAATCGATCCAACAACAGTTCAACGGTGTTTTGATAGCCTAAATTTAGCACAAACATTGGTGCTTATTATCAGTAAATCTGGCGAAACAACCGAAACAATTTGTCAAACTTTATTGTTAATTGAAAAGTTTAAACAATCTAATTTAGTAAATTGGAAAGATCAATTTTTATTTATTACCGAAAATCAAAACAACACTCTAATTAATATTGCCAAATCAATTCAAAATAATTCTAAAGCTAAAATTTTTGCCCACAATCCAAATATTGGAGGAAGATATTCTTGTTTTTCTTTGGTTGGTTTATTGCCCGCAAGTCTTGCTAATATTGATATTTCAGCAATTGTTTTAGGAGCAAGAGAAGCTTTAAACGATCTGCTTTATAATAATAACGACGATTTACAATATTACTGCACACAACAACTTATTTATTATCAACAACATTATTGCCAAAATGTTTTAATGCCCTATGTCGATCAGCTTTATTATTTTAATAACTGGTTTAGACAACTTTTTGCCGAATCAATTGGCAAAAATGGCTTTGGAATTACTCCCATAAACTCAACAGGCACTATAGATCAACACAGTCAACTACAACTCTATCTTGATGGCAAAAAAGATAAAATGTTTACTTTTATTTTAAATACAGAATTCAATAATCACAATCTTGATTTACCAAAATCTAACACCATATTTAGCAACAAAACTTTACATCAAATATTGCAAATAGAGGCATTAAGTACCATACAACTTTTAAGCAAAAAACAAGTCTTGATTAGAGTTATTAATTTACCTTGTTTAAACGAGCATTATTTGGCTAAATTAATGATGAATTCTTTTTTTGAAACTATTGTTTTAGCATATAGCCAAAATATCGATCCTTTTAATCAACCAGCGGTAGAAATGCGAAAACAAATTGCCAAACAAATGCTATGTCAATAAAAACTATTTTTATAACTACTTTTCTTAAACTATCTGTTTATGGTTTGTTGCTTGCAAGTGCAATATGTGCCTTGTTTTTTGCTTATGTTTCGCAATATTTTTTTGGGTTGCAACCTTGTATATTATGCCACTATCAACGCATTGTTTTTTGGTTAATCGCTCTTCATAGTGCGGTTTTTTTGTGGTTGCAAAAATATCATAAATTAAATATTGTAGGGCAAGTTTTGGCAATATTGTTTTTGCTTGGCAATATTACTATTGCTGGCTTTCATAGCGGAGTAGAAAGAAAAATATTTTTTTTAAGCAGTTGTGCAGCAACCAACGAAGATCTTAACAAAATTAACGATCCCAACTTGCTACTTGCCACTTTGCAACAAACTCAAGCAGTACGTTGCGATCAACCACAATTTCAATTTCTTGGCTTTAGCATGGCAGATTACAATGTTTTTTATTGTCTATTTTTACTTGTATTAACTATTTTTTTATTAAAAAAAAATGACAAAAAACGAACAAGATGTAAATAATTTTTCTGAAAAAATTCGCTTCTAAAAGCTTTTACAGAAGATTTATATAAGCGTTTATTAGATAATCTAAAATTAGAAAAAGCTTTAAACTGCTCAAAAGTTAATCTTGCAGAAAACAAAACGACTGTGTTGTGTTTACTATCGAAAGTAATTTTGGCAATGGCAAAACTTTATTTTTAAAAAATTTAAAAACATTATAAATCAATTAAACAACAGTCTAAATTTCATACTATCATTTATCTTGATGCTTGGCAAATTTAAACAATCTTGTTTTATCTATTGTTCGTCAAATAGTATCGCAAGAGCAGAATTATTTATTAAATAATATTAATGATTAATTAGAAAATTAAATTAGTATAAGTGGTTTTATTGTGGGCAAAAATATTTGCAAAATTTCTTTTTAAATTTTTTTGTAGGTAAATATGAAAAACAGCATAATATACTTGTTGTGCTATAGGTTTTATGTAGATAAATTATAGCTTTAGTAGATGTGAAAAATAAATTAGAATTGTTTAAGGCCAAACAAAATTTATATAAAATTTCGTTGAAAACAATTGAAAGAAAATCCTCTTTAAAATTGTGTAGAGACAAAAATAATACTATTGATTATTATCTTTTTTTGATAAAAAATTCTTGCAGTAATTTTATCGATTTTTCTGCTCCAATATTTTCATAAATTTCAGGTATTTGATAGGCTGTGTTTTTGAGATGAAATAAATTATTACTAATGCTACCATATTTTTTATCGGCCGCGGCATAAAAAATTTGACTTATTCTACTTAATAAAACCGCACCAAAGCACATAATACAAGGCTCAAGCGAAACATATAAACTGCATCTATCTAAATATTTTCTGTTTTGTAAGGCTTGTTGTATTGCTAAATATTCGGCATGATGGCAAATATTTTGGTTAGTAAGATTGTGGGTCATAGCTAAAATTTTTTTGTTTTCATCTACAATTATTGCTCCAACCGGCACTTCGTTGTTTTGTAAAGCAATTTCTGCTTGCAAAATAGCAAGTTGCATAAAATAATTATGTTGGTAATTCATAATAACTCAATGATAAAAATTAGGGCAGAAAAGTGCAACCACCACTTATTGGCTGCTTTACTTGAGTGGTAGTAGGAAAACTGATGGGCAAATTTAAATGGCTACGAATTGCTAAATAAGCAAAAGCTTCGGCCTCGATGCTATCACCATTAAAACCTATATCATCGCTGTTATAAATGTTAAGTTCGTTAAGCTGTTGTTTTATTGCCAAAGTAATGCCAATATTCTTGCGTCCGCCACCGCATAGAATAAGATTTTCTGGCAGTTGAGGAAGAGTTTGTAATTTATTTTTTAAAACCAAAGCAAAAATAGTTGCATAATTTGCCAAAATATCTCTTGGCACTAAATTTGACTGAACTTCTTGCAAAATATGATGAAAATCTTGGCGATGAAAAGATTGCAAGCTATTAAAAATTGGATGTAGGCTTATTTTTTCGCACAATGCCAAGTTCACTTTACCTACTTGAGTTCTGATGCCGTTTTTATCGAAATTTTGTTGAAAATTTTGATGCATAAAATCATCAAAAGGAGCATTGCCAAAACAAAAATCGAAAGCAATTAATTGTTGTTTTTGATGACAACAATAGGTTAAATTTGCTATCCCACCAATATTTAAAACCACAAAAGGACAAGCAGAAAAATTGATATTTTTAAATAAATTATAATGATAAATGGGCACCAACGGGGCTCCTTGCCCATTATATGCCAGATCTTTACTTCTAAAATCGGCAATTACTTTTATTTTGGTAAGAGTAGCTAAAAGCTGAGGGTTGCCAAGTTGCCAAGTAAGTTGTTTTTTAGCATTATGACAGATTGTTTGCCCATGAAAACCTAAAAAATCAATGTCTTGACTAGATATTTGATTATCATGCAAAAAATTTAATACTAAATCGGCATGAATTATGGTTATTTCTTGTTCAAGTTCTTTTATTGTCAAAACATCTACTTTTTTTTGCATTATTTTTCTAATTTTATCTCTAATATTAGCTAAATATGGTAGATGACAATGTTTTAATAAGTTTATTTTATCAATGCCATCGCTTTGCAAATAGGCCAAATCTATGCCATCAAAAGAAGTTCCTGTCATTAAACCAATTGCTGAATACATAATTTATTGCAAAATTTTGTTAAAAATATTGATGATTGCCAATTTTTTATCGAGGTGAAAAATTTTTATTGCCGTTAATCGAGAATTGATAAATTCTTGCAAGGCAATTATTTGTGAAGTGTTTGAATGAAGGCTAGAAAAGACTTGTTGCTCGGTAAAAAAGAATTTCGTTTGATGATTAGTTTTAAATTTTAGCCAATTAGCCAAAAAATGATAAATTGTCATTTCAAAAATAATGAAATCAAAATCTTTTTGTTGTATAAATTTATTTAGTTTAGTTTGAAAATGGTTTTGTATAAAACTTTCTAACCAAAGTTGATAAAAAATAAGTAAGTTTTTACCATATTGCAAAACAATTGCTGGCGAATTGCCGCATAAACAACTTAATAATTCTAGTTCGGTTGGCAAAAACAATGATATTTGATTGTTTTGCTCAATGATTTGAGAAAAATTAGCAAAATTTAAAGCAGGAATTTTGATTAAACGGCACCTTGATAAAATTGTTGGCAATACCTTGTTTAATTGATGAGCAATTAAAAGTAAAAAAGTATTATTAAGTGGCTCTTCTAGTGGTTTTAATAAGGCATTGCTGGCCGCTTTGTTTAAACTGCATATGCTATCAATAATTAAAACTTTGTGTTGCTTGACAATAGAATTTTGTTGTAAAAAATCGCGCATTTCACGTATTTGATCGATAGTTATGATTGTTTTATTATCTTGCTTGCAGATTATTTTTGTTTCTGCATCTATTTTATAGGCAAATTGTGTGGCAAAAGTTGCCTTTCCGATGCCTTTATTTCCTGCTAAAATAATTGCATGAGGCAATTTTTCTTGCCAAAATTGTTGCAAAAGTTGTTGCTGAATAGCTTCAAAGCCGATAATTTGTTGCATTTGTTAATTAATTAATAGTGCATTATTACTACTCTTTTTTTAGAAGTATGAAGTTCTTCTATCATTAATTCGGTTGTGTTGCCAAAATAATTAATGTTAAGAACTTTACCAGAAAGCAATTCGTTAGTTTTTTGTTGATAAAAATCAATAATATTACCCTCTCTCACTAAATTACCAGATCCAATATCAATACTTGTGTTATTTTCGTAATCAAAACCGCTCCAAGCAATGGCTTTATAATTAATTAAGCAAAAAAATAAGAAGAAAGAAAAAATTTTTAGTGGTGATAAAATTATAGTCATTTTTTAAATTATTTCGGGTGGATAAAAAATAATAGAGTTATTGTTAAAATCTGGATCAGAAAAGAAATGAGAATTAAAAGTAAAGTCGTAAAAATTGGCATATTTTTGTTGTAAATTTTTTTCTATAAAATCAATAACAATTGCAGGACCTGCTTTATGATTATGCACTTGTTTAATTATGCCAATTTGTTGATTTTGATCGTCAAAAACTTTTAAATTAATTAAACTTTCAATATAAAATTCGTTTTTTTTAGGTGTGGCGAGATTATTTTTATTGATAAAAAATTCTGATCCTATTATTTGTTCAATTAAATTGCGATTATTAATGCCTTCAATAAAAGCAATTATCATAATGCCACTGCTAGTTTGTTTGGCAGAAGCAAGATTGTAGGTTAATTTTACTGGTTGTTGCTTATTATCATACAGTTGATATTTGCTAAAAATTTTGATATCATCAGAAAAAACCAATAATTTTAAAGCTCCTTTAATGCCAAAAGGAGCAATTATTTTTGCAATTAAAATGTTTTTCATATGTTTTCAAGTTCAATCATTTCAACAAAAGTTGGTCTTTTGCGAATAATAAAAAATTTATCGTTGTCAACCAAAACTTCTGGCACCAAAGGGCGACAATTATATTGATTAGACATAGAAGAACCATAAGCTCCAGCACTGCAAAAAACAAATAAATCGCCGTTGTTTGGAATGTTGATTGATCTATCAGAAGCCAAAATATCGGTTGTTTCACAAACTGGTCCTGCAAAATCAAAAGTTGCTTTTACTCCAAATTTTTTTAACACAGGCAATACTTCGTGATAAGAACCATAAAGGCCCGGTCTCATTAAATCGTTGATTGCCCCATCGATAATAACAAAATTTTTATTGGCAGTTTCTTTGCAAAATAAAGTTTTTACCACTAATAAGCCACTATTACCAACAATTGCCCTACCTGGGGCGATGGTTATTGAAACATTTAAACCTGCTGTAGTTTTTTGCAGAAGACTAATATAATCTGCTATTTGTATGGTTGGATTGTTTTGATAATCGATTCCAATGCCACCTCCAAAATCGAGATTTTTAATATTATGACCTTGTTTTCTTAATGCTAAACATAAATCTTTAATTTTGCTAAATGCAATTTCAAAAGGCTCAAGAGCGGTTATTTGCGAACCAATATGAGTTGAGATGCCATAAATTTCAAGAGAGGGCAATTTAGATGCCATAACATAAACTTCTTCTGCTAAATCAATATCTACTCCAAATTTATCATTTTTTCTGCCTGTGCTTATTTTATGGTGAGTGTTAGCATCTACTTTAGGATTGACCCGCAGTGAAAATTTTGCTTTTTTATTGAGTTTAGTAGCTATTTCATTAAGTAAAAACATTTCGTCAACCGACTCTACTGAAAAATCATTGACCTGATTTTGTAGAGCAAAAGTTATATCTTCGACAGTTTTACCAACCCCTGCAAAAACAATTTTATCAGGTTTAACACCCGCTTTTAAAGCACGAAAAATTTCGCCAGCAGAGACTGCATCTATGCCCGCACCTAGATTAGCTAATATTTTAACTAGATGCATATTGGCATTAGCTTTAATAGCATAGCAAATTTTATAATTAATAAGATGATGAAGTGCAAAAGATTGCACAAATTGTTGATAATTTTCAATTATTGCTTGCTGAGAATAGCAATAAAATGGAGTGCCAATTTGTTTAGCAATGCTTGATATTGCTGTGTTTTCAACAAATAACTCTGTGATGTTGTTGTTATTTTTGTAATTGAGAAATTGCATTTTATTAAAAATTAGTATTTATTTTTCTTATTATCATAGCACTTTTATAATTTAAAATGCAAGTAGTCGTTTTTTATTGTATGTATTAAAACGATCTTGCCAATTGTTTTTAATTTAAATTAACAGAAAAATTTTAGTTACAAAACACACAATGGTATTATTTAATATCGGTGAAAAATTGAGGATAGGCAAAGGTTTGATGCAACAAACGATATTTGCCATTTTCTTGCTGAAAATATACCTGCAAATATTCGTTTAGCTGATCTTCGACCTTAAAAATAATCATCATTTCTGGATTTTTCTCTTGTTCTTTACCGTTTTTCAATAAATCAAGCACTTCATATTTTTTGTGACCTATGGTAAAATTGGTTGTGAG
>JBILTH010000094.1:0-4434 GCA_044371635.1 Rickettsiales bacterium | reverse complement strand
AACATTTTATGTTATCAACAGCAAAAGAAACATCATCAGTTTTTATTGGTATATACTTGTATTTAAAATTTTTATAAACTGTTTTTTTTAACCACTCTATATTACGAACAATTAAATCGTATTTATTAGTATTTATTATTTTTATAGTTTCTGAGATTGCAAGAATTCTCATATAATCATCATCACCAAAACTCCAAATATAATCGCCAAGGCAAAATTCTATGGCATTAAAAAGAGATTCCTCGGCCGATTTATAAAATTCTTTATGTTTGTAATATTTTATATACTCATAATTTTGTACAAAGCTCAAAACTATTTCTTCGGTATTGTCGCTTGAAAAATTATTAGCAACAATAATCTCTATATTTTCTGTACCACCATTGTTTTGATAATATTTTATAGAACGAATTATTCTTTTTAAACATGTTCCTATATATTTAGCTCTATTTCTGGTTGGAATTAAAATTGTGAGCTTAGGATTTAATTCGTTATTTTGCATAATAATTCTTAATTAAATTGTTACTTAACATTAAAACATTTTTACTATTTTTATAGAAATCTTTATACCAATTAACAGTATTAATTAAAGTGTTGTTAATGCTCCATTTTGGTTGCCAATTTAAGTCTTTTTTAACCTTGGTGCAATCTAGATACAATAAATTTGCCTCATGTAAATTATTTTTATTTTCTTGAATTTCAATTTTATTATTGCCACCCCATAATTCGCACACTTTTTTTGCTACAAATTCAACATCTCTTTGACTTTCTTGTTCTGGGCCAAAATTCCAGTTTAATAAAGTTGTTTGTTTTGGCAAGTTCCACAAATATTCAGCCACCAGCATATAACCAGACAAAGGCTCTAAAACATGTTGCCATGGTCTTATGGCTTTTGGGCTTCTGATGATCGGATTTTTGTTTTCAACTAAAGTTTTAATTAAATCAGGAATTAATCTATCTTCTGCCCAGTCGCCACCACCAATTACATTGCCTGCCCTTACTGAGGCAATTTTGCCATAGTTTTGATTTGGTATAAAATATGATTTGGTATATGCTGAAACTACCAATTCGGCACAGCCCTTGGAGTTGCTATATGGATCGTGACCGCCCATTTTGTCGTTTTCACGATAGCCCCAAATTTGCTCTATGTTTTCGTAGCATTTATCGCTGGTTACAATAATTGTTGCTAAAGTTGAGTTGGTTTTTTTGATTGCCTCTAGCACATTAATAGTGCCCATAACATTGGTTTGATAAGTTTCAATTGGATTATGATAAGAATATCGAACTAATGGTTGAGCAGCAAGATGAAAAACTATTTCTGGCTTAAATTTAGCAAAAATATTATTTAATTTTTCTAAATCGCGAATATCGCAGATGTTATGCTCTATATTTTTAGACAGCTCTAGCGAATTAAATAAACTGGGTCTAGTGTTTGGCTCAAGAGAAATTCCACATATTTTAGCACCTAAATTTTGAAGCCACAAAGTAAGCCAACCACCCTTAAAACCAGTGTGGCCAGTAATCAAAACTTTTTTATTTTTCCAAAAGTTTTGATGCATTATTATTTTTACCATATTTTCCAAGGAGCTTTATTGTTATTCCAAAGCGAACAGAGATGAGAATGATCTCTTACGGTATCCATAGGTTGCCAAAAACCATTATGCAAGTAAGCCATCAACTCTTTTTGTTTTGCAATATTTTCAAGTGGTTCTTTTTCAAAAATTGTATTATCATCTTTAATGAAGTCAAGAATTTTAGGTGATAAAACAAAATAACCGCCGTTTATATAGCCACCTTCGTTATCTGGTTTTTCAACAAAGCCTTCAACCATATTATTTTCGCCAAAATGAAGAGCGCCAAATCGTGCAGTTGGAATTGTGCCAGTGACAGTTGCGATTTTGTTATGCGAATTATGAAATGCAAAAAGCTTAGCAATATCAACATCGGCAACACCATCACCATAAGTCATAAAAAATGGTTTATCTTTATCTAAATATTGAGCTATTCTTTTTATTCGACCACCAGTCATGGTATTTTCGCCAGTGTTGGCAATGGTTATGTTCCATTCTTCATAATTTTTGTCGTGAAAAGTTATACCATCTACAATGCCTTGATGAGTATTTATTGTTATATCTGATGAAAATAATTGATAATTAAAAAAATATTCTTTGATAACATGTTGTTTATGGCCGGCGCAGATTATAAAATCTTTTACTCCATAATGATTGTAGGTTTTTATAATATGCCATAAAATTGGTTTGCCACCAATTTCAATCATGGGTTTGGGTTTATTATGGCTTTCTTCGGCTATTCTAGTGCCTTTGCCACCTGCTAAAATTACTGCTTTTATGCCATTAAGATTATTTTTCATATTTTATATATTTAAAAACTTTTTTTGCTAATTCAGGTTCTAATTCGGGACTCATTAAATGTAGAGGGTTTGATTCCATGCTACCATCGGGTTTTAGTCTGCTAGCAATTTTTGGAAAATAGGTTTGTTCTGGATCGATTCTTACAATAAAAGCGGTGCATTTATTGTTATTAAATAGTTCAATAAACTTTTTATTATAAATAAAGTCTTCGTTTTTGATCTCGATAGCTTCAACTCCATAGGCATCAAAAAGCTTAAACCAATCAGGAAAGCCCAAGCCAGTATTGGTGTCGCACCCAACATATTTACCATTGAAATAATTTTTTTGAGTCATGCGTATTGAGGCATAACCACTATTTTCAAAGATGAAGATTTTTAAATTTAAATTATTGGCAACTGCTGTGGCTATTTCTTGTAAATTTTGAGCAAATCCGCCATCGCCCTCAACTAAAATGGTTCTTTTATCTGGGTTGGCAATTGATGCCCCAATTGCACCACTTAGGCCATAACCCATTGAAGCAAGAGATTTGTTATTGATTATAATCTGCCCTTTTTTCTGCATAAAAGACTGCATTAGCACGGTTGAGGCTCCGCCACTACTACATGGTATGATTACATCTTTTGGGCTTGACAAGGTTGATAAAATTTCTGAAAATTTATATGGAGAAATATAGTTTTTTTTGTTTGTATTGCAAAAATCATTGAGAGGTAATAATATTTTAACTTCTCTACAAAAATCTAGCCATTCTTTTTCGCATGAATAATCTATTTGTAAAATTTTCTCTAAAAAATCATTTGCTTCAAAATTTAATTTTAAATCAACATTGAGATTTTTTTTGTTTAATTCTGCCTCATCGCAATCTATCTGAATTATTTTGCCGTTTGGAACAAAATTTTGCCAGTTAAAACCAGTTTGTTGTAGCCCAAGCTTTGCTCCGACAGCTATTAACAAGTCGCATTGTTGAATTAAAATATTTGCATATCTCTGCCCCCAAGTATCAGGTCTGCCAAAAAATAAAGAGTTGTGATAATCTACTTTATCAATACCGTTCCATGATGTCATTAATGGGACTTTAAGTTTTGATAGATTTTTTTCAATAGAATCTAATGATTTATGAAACCTTTCAACTCCTCCACCAATTAAAATAAGAGGTCTTTTTGATTCTTCTAAATATTTTGTTACTTTCAATAAAATATTGTTGGGTATTTTATTTGGAAGTTCAAATTGTTTAGTTAAAGTATTCTTGTCTGAATGATTAAAATCAACATTTTTTGCTTGGATATCGATTGGAAATTCTAAAAATACTGGTCCTTTTCTTGGTTCGTAAGATTTTTTACAATATTCATGCAACAAAACATCATTTATAGGATTATCTATTCTTATTGATAATTTAGATATAGATTTGGCAAGAGTGACTCCGTCTATTTCTTGAATTCCTTTTTGTCTTTCTTTACCGATGCAAAGGTCTTCTGTTTTTACTTGCCCTCCCAAAACTAATAATTCTCTACTTTCAAAATATGCACCGGCAATTGCAGTAATTATATTTGTTAACCCAGGGCCAGCAGTAACTAAAGCGAAAGATTTTTCATTTTTATGGGATTCGTTAAAATATTCGCAAGCTATTCCTGCTGCAACTTCATTAACCACTGGTATCATTTGAAATTTTTCGGAAGCACTACCAATAAGATGCATTATATTGCCACCGCCAACAAAGAAACAATGGGTATAACCCATTTTATATAGATATTCACATATATAGTCTGAATATTTCATAGATTCTCTAATATTTTTATAATTTCTTTTGTAATGAATTTATTGCCAGAAACAGAAAATAAGTTTTCTTTAGGACAAATTTGTTGTTTAGGAAATATATTTTTGCCATTAAAATCAATATAATCAAAACCAACTTCTTTAAGCATTACATAACCAGCGGCATCATCCCAATATTTTGCTTCAAGATTAATACATGCCAAAGCTTTACCAGAAGCAACATAAGCAAGATGTAAAGCTTGAGAACCAAGTATTCTAATTTTACCTAATTTTCTTAAATTAAGAATGATATTAG
>JBILTH010000093.1:0-4436 GCA_044371635.1 Rickettsiales bacterium | reverse complement strand
ATGTAAAATATAGCAATCAGATGTTTGTTTTATTTGCTCTAAACCAGTAATTTCTTGATTTTTAAGATGATTAACTGGATAACCTTTGGCACACAAAACCACACAAACTAATTTTTTAGTTTCATCGATAAATAATTCAAAATCAGCTAATTTTTTATGCACAGATGCTAAAATTAAGGCAAGAAACTGCTGACCAATTCTGGGCAATAAAACTTGAGTTTCTGGATCGCCAAATCTAACATTAAATTCGAGTAATTTTGGACCTTGGTTAGTGATCATGAGACCAGCAAATAATACACCGCAAAAATTAATATTTTGCTGTTGTAAAGCCGAAATAGTAGGTAAAATAATTTCTTGATCTATTTTTTGTTGCATTTGTTTTGAAATTTTTTCTACTGGTGAAAAAGTTCCCATACCGCCAGTGTTTAAGCCAGTTTCATTTTCACCTACTTTTTTATGATCGCACACAAAACCAAGAGAAACAAAATTAGAGCCATCAGCAATAACAAAATAACTCACTTCGTAGCCAGTTAAAAATTCTTCAATAATAATTTTTTGACCTGCCAAGCCAAATTGACCCAAAAACATATTATTTATTGCATCTTGTGCTTCTTGTTGATTATTGGCAATAATAACTCCCTTGCCAGAAGCCAAACCATCTGCCTTAATAACACAAGGAAAACCGAGATCTAAACAATATTGTAAAGCAGGTTGAGCAGAGGTGAATTGTTGATAACGAGCCGTTGGAACTTTTGCTAGAGTGGCAATTTGTTTCATAAAAATTTTTGACCCTTCTAGTTGTGCTGCTTTTTTATTTGGCCCAAAAACTAAAATTTGTTGTTGTTGTAAAGAATCAACCAAACCATCTACTAAAGGTTGCTCAGGACCAACAAAAACTAAATCTATTTTCTGTTCTTGACAAAAATTAACAACTTCGTGATGATTATTAATATTTAGATGCGAAATATTAGTGGCAATTAAGGCCGTGCCAGCATTGCCAGGTAGAGCAAAAATATTTAGTTCAGAATTTGATTGCAAAAAAGCCTTGCAAACGGCATGTTCTCGACCACCAGAACCAATTACTAAAATATTTTTTACCATATTAAAACTGACGTAAAGTGAGTTGATGATTTTGCCAAAGATTATGAATGATTTTTTGACTAATTGCATCTATTTCGGCCGTGGTAAGAGTTTGGGTTGTGGGCTTAATTTTAATTCTAAAAGTAAGAGAAACCGCTTGAGCTGATAAATTTTTACCACCAGAAAAAATATCGAGTAAAATAACTTGATTAATATAAGTTTTATCGGTATTTGCAATGGTTTTTAAAATATCACCAATGATAAAAGAATTTTCGGCAACAAAAGAAAAATCACGCTCAACAATAGGAAAAACATTATGCTGATAAGCTTTATGATTGATGTTTAAATTTATTTCTGGTAAATTTTGACAAAAAATTTCGGCTACATTTAATCTGTTTTTTAGATCGAAATGTTGATTAACATTAGGATGAATCTCGCCAAAATAACCTAATAATTTTTTTCCTAAATATATAGCAACCGCACGATACTGATGATAATAAGTTGGTAAATTTTGAGTATTTAGTTGCAAACTTTCAGATTTGATATTGAAAATTTCTAAAATACTTAATAAATTTTGCTTGATATCAAAAACATTAAAAACAGATGCAGATTGCAGGTGATTAGCAGAAACATTGTTGCCCGCTTGCAATAAGGCGATGGCAGGTTGATTTTGTGAATTGATAAAAATATTGCCAATTTCAAATAAAGAACAATCAAAAAAACTATATGCCGAATTTTTTTGATAATTAGCAATTAAGCCAGCAAGAAGAGTTGGACGAAGATATTGCATTTCGGCCGATATGGGATTTTGTAATTCAAGCAATTGTTCTTGATTAACAAAAGAAGTTGCTGTATTTAAGCCAATAAAAGACCAGTTAATTGTTTCAATAAAACCGCAAGAAATTAAGTTTTTTCTAACTAAATCAAGAGCGGAATCGAGATTGTTTTTAACAATATTTTGAACTACACAATTGTTTAACAAAGGAACAGCAGGGATATTGTTGTAGCCATAAATTCTGGCTACTTCTTCTACTAAATCGCAAGGAATGTTAATATCGAATCGATTGCTTGGCACGGTGATTTTTTTATTTTTGATAGCATCGGGATAGCTTTCAACAATAAAACCAAGTTTTTCTAAAATATTAGTGATGTTTTTTTCGTCAATATCAAGAGCGGTGAGATTTTTAATTAAATTATAATCAAATTCAATTATTTTTGCATTGTTAATTTTGCCAGAAGATGAAATATTGCTAGCTTCTCCACCGCATATTTCTAAAATTAAATTAGTGGCAAAATTTAAAGCAAAACAACATAAAGAACTATCAACCCCTCTTTCAAATCTATATCTAGAATCGGAGATAATATTTAATTCTCTGCCAGTGGTGGCAATATTTTCTGCCAAAAAATGAGCAGATTCTAAAATTATTTCGGTTGTATGTAAGGTGCAAGCACTGTTAATGCTACCCATAATGCCAGCTAAACTTAATATTTGATTTTTATTAACAATAACTAAATGTTTGTTGTTTAATGTATATTGCTGTTGTTTTAACGAAATAAATTGACAAGAATCGTTAGCTAATTTAATTTCTATGTTGTTATCAATATTTTTTGCATCATAAGCATGCATTGGCTGATTAAAAAGATGCATTGTATAATTTAAACAATCTACCACAGCAGAAATTGAATTTAAGCCAACTTTATTAAGATAATCAACCAACCATTGTGGCGATTGTTGATTTTTGATGTTGCTAATTTTACGAAAAGCAATAAAACCACATAAATGATTTGCTAAATTATTGATGCTATATGAAAAATTTTCAGAAGTATGAATGGCAATATTTGGTAATGGTTTTAATTTGCCAATATTAGTTGCCGATAAATCGGAGGCAATATTATAAACACCTAAACAATCTCCGCGGTTAGGTGTTATGTTTAACTCAATAACCGCATCATTTTTTTGAAAAACTTCGGCAATAGAGCTACCAATTGCAATGTTTTGGTCAATTTCAAGAATACCATCAGATTCAAAACCCAAGCCCAGTTCAAAAGCAGAGCAAAGCATACCGCAACTTTCAATGCCAGCAATTTTTGCTTTTTTTAAAGTTAAATTAGAAGATGGTATGGTTGAGCCAACAGGAGCAAAAGCAACTTTAATGCCAGATCTAGCATTAGAAGCACCGCAAACTATTGAAAGAGGATCTTTTTGTAAAGCAGTTTGCACTAAACATATTTGCAATTTTTGCGAATTAGGATGAGGACTTGCTGAAATGATTTCTGCTACCGTAAAATTTGCTAGAGAAACAGAATAATCAAGGCAAGATTCAACCTCAAGACCTATATCGGTAAGTTTTTGACATATTTCTATTAAAGAAGCCTTGGTTTCGAGAAAATTTTGTAAAGTGCTAAAAAGAAATTTCATGTCTGTAAATTACTATTTTCAAGATTTTTAAGAGCTTTTTCAATAAGAAGTTGTTGTTGAAAATCGGTTATTTTAGCATTAGCAACAATTTCAATTGCTTGTGAAATAATAGTTTCTTGTACCTTTCTTATTGCTACTTGCTCTTCTTCTTGCAATCTTTTTTGTGAAACCTCTTTTATTTTTGCTAATTCTTGCTCTAAAATTATTTTAGCATTTTGATATATTGTTTTTAATTCAGAAGAAGTGTTGAGCTGTAGTTTTTCGACATATTGCAAAGATTGTTGATGATATTTTTGAGCCTGTTGTAATAATTTTTCTGCCTCTTCTTTTGCTTTTGCGGCGGTAAGCAAATCTTGGGCTATTTGCTGAGATTTTTCGTTAAGCATTAAATTTATTTTGTGACCTAAAAATTTATAGATAAAAACTATAAAAACAACAAAAGCTATTGCTAGCGAGAATTTTTCGTCTATCTCTATCATAGTGAAGAAAATATTTTATTTTTGATTAAATTTGCAATATCAGTTATTTGTTGCTGATTTTGTACAAAAGATTGTTTAAAAAACTCTTGTATTTTTTTTTGTGCTTCTTTTTGCAAAATGTTTATTTCTGTTTTTATTGTAACAAGAGAATTTTCGCGATTTTTGTTGATTTCTTTGATTGCTTGATTAATGCTTTCTTGATAAGAATTTTGAGCTTTAGTTCGAAGTTGTTTAGATTCTTGACTAATTTTAGTTATTTCTTGTTGTAATTCTTCAGCGATAGCATTGTTAGAAGAGATGATTTTTGCTCTAGTGTTAATAATGTGAGACAAACGAGGGATGATAACAAAATAAACCGTTAAATACAAGATGCTAAAACAAATAATAAACCAAAAAATTTGTGAAGCATAAGTGGTGTAATCAAATTGTGGCATAAAAATTTTGATATAAAATATTTT
>JBILTH010000092.1:0-4466 GCA_044371635.1 Rickettsiales bacterium | reverse complement strand
AATGATACAATTAGAAAACTAAATTAGTATGAGACCAAATTTTATCTCAAGATTAATAGTATTTGTTGCCTAATATTTATATAAACTGATGTTTTATTAGTGGTTTTATTGGCTGTTTTATTAGTGTTTTTATTATAAGGAAAAAAATATTCGCAAAATTTCTTTTTAAATTTTTTTGTAAGTAAATATGGAAATGTTTTATATACTTGTTTTGTTATAGTTTTATGTAGATAAATTATAGCTTTAGTAGATGTGAAAATAAACTAGAATTGTTTAGGGTCTATGTTTTTATAAAACATTAACTTTATATTTCTTGCCTAAATAATTAAATATTTCGGTCATTTCGCTTTCTTTTAGCATACGATTAAAAACTATTACTTCAGAAATTTTGCCAACAAAATTTGCACCGCCAAGAGTAAGACCTCTTGCTGTATTTGATCCTGGATTAATTACTGATGAAATGGCATTGTTGTTAATTTTATGATAAGAATTAGCTCCATTAAAAATAACCGCTAAAATATAAGTGTTTTTAATTGTGTAGGAAGTTGTAATATTGAAATCAGACAAATCTCCGTTATTTATTGATATGTTGCTGGGATTAATAAAAATTCTTTGTGAAGTAGATGTTGATGAAGATAGATCATTATCTAAAATGGTTGCAGTATTGTTAGTAGTTGGTTTAGAATCAACACTAAATACCACAAATTTAGTTGCCGTAGCAATATCTCCATCTTTAAAAGCATTAAGCAATAAACTATTATTACTTTCAAAACCTACCGATGGCAAATTATTTATACTAGATAAACTATAATATGGTCGATTAGCGATAGTTGGTTGTGATAAAGCATTGCAAGTACTTGCCACAGTATCAGTGTTGGCTATAGTGTAATTATTAATACATTTTGGGCCAATATCTCTCCAGATTTCTATTTTATTAGATTCTGCTAATTGAATTGTTGATATACTAGCTGCTATGGCACTAGAAACTTGCTGATTTCTTTTGCCAAAAGATTGTGAAGAAGTTGTTTCATACCAAGCTGTAAGACCATTAATTTCGCCAACAGGCGATCTAGCGGTAAGAGATCTGGCCGCATTTAATCGTGAAGCAGAAACCAAAGAACCACCTTTCATTATACCAGCAATTAAAATGCCAATAATAACAATAACCACCGATAATTCTAACAAAGAGAAGGCTTTTTTTTGAGTTTTTAGCATAAATTAATCTAAAAATGGATAATCGGTGTAGCCTTTTTCATTGCCACCATAAAATGTTTTTCTATCGTAATCATTTAGAGTAGTATTTTCTAAAAACCTTCTTGGTAAGTCGGGATTAGAAATAAATAATCTGCCAAAAGCCACAGCATGTGCTAAATTGAGATCGATAACTTTTTTTGCTGATTCTAAATTATAGCCACCAGCAGAAATGATGGGCATTTTACATAAATCTTTAAAAATAGTTAAAACATCAGGAGCGATAGAATTAACAGCATCCGAACCGCCTGCAGAAGAAGATCGTGGCTCAATTAAATGTAAATATGCAATATTTCTTGCCGATAAATGCTATAAAACATAAGAAAAAAGTGCGATAGGATGACTATCAGACATATCGTTAAAAGTACCATAAGGAGATAATCTTACTCCAACTCTACCACTTCCCCAAACTTTAATAATTTCATCAAGAACTTCTAGTAACAACCTAGATCTATTCATAATTGAACCGCCATAATTATCGGTGCGTTGATTTGAATTATCTTGCAAAAATTGATCTAGTAAATAACCGTTAGCACTATGCAACTCTACCCCATCAAAACCAGCTTCTTTTGCATTGATTGCAGCTTGTTTATAACTCTCAATAAGATCGGGAATTTCTGATAATTCTAGAGCTCTCGGAGTGAGAATTGGAGTTGGTTTAAATTGGGAAGTATAAGTACCACTATTTTTTGCAGATATCGCCGAAGGTGCAACAGGCTTTTGGTTGTTTGGCTGTAAAGAAAAATGTGAAATTCGACCGACATGCCATAATTGCGAAAATATTTTACCATTATTTTTATGAACTTCATTTGTAACTAACTGCCAACCTTTAATTTGATCTATTGAATAAATACCAGGAGTTGCAGGATATCCTTTGCCTTGTGCAGAAATTTGTGTTGCCTCAGAAATAATAAGACCAGCACTAGATCTTTGAGCATAGTAAAGTGCATTCAGTTGATACGGAATATCTCCTGGTTGTTTAGATCGCATTCTGGTTAGCGGTGCCATAATAATTCTATTAGATAAAACAATATCACCCATCTCTAGACTTGTAAAAAGATTATGTTGCGTCATGTAGAAAAATTAATTAATTATTAATAAAACCATTATCGGTAAAAATTTTTTTGGCATTTTCTGTTTTTAAAAATTTTAAAAATTCTCTTGCCAATTCCATGTTGTTGCCAGCTATTGCCATTGCTTGATAGCTTCTTTCTTGATCGCTAGAAATTATTCTTAAAGAATTGTTTTTGACTAATTTACTAGCAAATATTAAGCCATAACTATCAGAATTATCTTCAATGTCATGCAATAAAGGAGAGCGATCTTCGGGGATTTTTTCAAAAACTTTAAGATTTTTAAACTCTATGTTATCAAGTATTTTTTTGCTATAAAAACCTTCGGAAGTGTTTTTGTGATTAATAATTAAATTTAAACGATAATCATCGATTATTTTTAGAGAATCAATTAGGTTAATATTTTCTTTCATCATATTGATAGGAAGCATTGTATCTTTTTTGCAAACCAATATTAGTTTATCACTGGTGACATGAAAAATATTATAAACGTCTATTAGGCCTTTTTGTTTTAAGGCATCTATTACAAAAGAGTTGGCAGAAATAAATACATCAAAATAAGATTCTTCATCTAGGTTGTTTAAAAAATCTGCCGAAGAATCAAGATTTATGGTTATTATAGCATTATTTTTTTGTGAAAAATCACGTGCAATTTTAATGATAGCAGGAGCTAAATTAGGATCGGAATAAACATTTATGTTTCTTGCATTAAGAGCAAAAGCATTTGTGGAAAAAATAAATATAATCAAAGAAAAGAAAAAAAATAATTGCCAGATATGCAAATATTTAACAAAAATTATGTTTTTAAATATTGTTTTATTCATGTATGTTTTTTATTCATAAATAGGAAATTTGGCACATAAATTTTGTACTTCTGTTTTGATTTTAGCAGATAAAATTTCGGCTTTTTCTAAACCATGATTAGCAAATGTATGCAAGATATCGGCAATATAATTACCAACTATCACAAATTCTGTTTCTGTAAAACCTCTAGTAGTGGCAGCTGCAGTGCCAAATCGCAAACCAGAAGTAACAAAAGGACTTCTTGGATCGTTTGGAATAGCATTTTTATTACAAGTAAGACCCGCTTTTTCTAAAATAAATTCAGCCTCTTTGCCAGTGATGTTTTTTAAAGGAGTAAGATCAGCAACCATTAAATGGCAATCGGTTCCGCCAGTGATAATGTTTAAACCTCTATTCACTAATGTTTCTGCTAAAATATTAGCATTTAAAACAACTTGTCTACAATAATTTGTAAAATTAGGTTGCAAAGCCTCACCAAAAGCCACCGCTTTACCTGCAATAACATGCATTAAAGGACCACCTTGCAGACCAGGAAAAACAGAAGAATTAATTTTTTTTGCTAAATCTTCGTGGTTAGTAAGAATTATTCCACCTCTTGGACCCCTTAAGGTTTTGTGAGTGGTGGAAGTTACAATATCAGCAATATCAATAGGAGAAGGATATAAGCTAGAAGCAACCAAGCCAGCAACATGAGCCATATCAACCATAAATAAAGCCCCAACTTCGTTAGCAATATCTTTAAATTTTTGCCAATCAACAATTCTTGGATAAGAAGAAATGCCTGCCACAATAAGTTTTGGCTTATGTTTTTTTGCTAAATCTCTAGCTTGATTATAATCTATTAAACCCGTTTCTAAACAAATGCCATATTGCACTGCATTAAGCCACATACCAGAAATAGTACGCATAGCACCATGAGTTAAATGTCCGCCAGCCGCCAAAGACATACCCATTATTGTGTCTTTTGGTTGTAAAGTTGCCAAATAAACAGCCAAATTAGCACTTGCTCCTGAATGTGGCTGAACATTGGCAAATTTCACTTTAAAAAGTTCGCAAAGTCTAGATATAGCAAGCTCTTCTATAACATCAGAAAATTCGCAACCGCCATAGTAGCGTTTATGAGGATAACCTTCGGCATATTTATTGGTAAAAATAGATCCTTGAGCCTCTAAAACTGCTTTACTTACAATGTTTTCGGAAGCTATTAGCTCTATTTGATGTTGTTGACGCGAAAGCTCTTGAGAGATTGCAGAAAAAACATTTGGATCAGAGTTTTTTAAATATATATTTAGTGTATGAAAAAGAGACATAAAAAAGCTTGTAAAAAGTTATTAAGCA
>JBILTH010000091.1:0-4482 GCA_044371635.1 Rickettsiales bacterium | reverse complement strand
ACCAATATTATTGCCGATCAAAATGAAATCAGTATTTTTGTGGTGCAAAAAATAAAATCAAGTAATTTAGCCAGCTTTACTATTAATTCTAGCACTCAAAATTCGGCAAATGCAGGAGAGAGAATTATGTTAAATGCTTATTATAATAATGTTTTTTATTTTGATTTTGGTAATTTTAATAATGGTGACAGAGTAACTAAAATTTATAGTAGCGAATCTTATTTAGAAAAAACTCAATTGATTTCAGCAATTAAAAATGGTTATTCTTCTAGTTTTTACCTCAATGCCAATCTAGAAAAAGTGCAAAACACAATTAGTGAACTTAATATCAATTTAAATAGATATCTAGAAATAGGAACTTCTTTTGATGGTTATATCGGCGAAATTTTGATTTATAATAGAGCATTAAGAGCGAAAGAAAGAATGTTGATAGAGCAATATTTATTAAAAAAATGGAAAATTAAATAATTATGGAGTTGTTGACAATAAAACTTGTTGTTTTACAATAAATCATAACAATCAGTTTTTAATTAATTTTTTATTGTTTTATGCAAGTTTACTACGACAAAAATGCCAATCTAGATATCATAAAAAATCTAAAAGTTGCCATTATAGGCTATGGTTCGCAAGCCCATGCTCATGCTCAAAATTTACGAGATAGCGGTGTAAGTCAAATCAAAATAGCCCTTAAAGAAACATCCAATTCTATTGTTAAGGCACAACAAGCTAATTTTCAAGTTGTTTCAAATCGAGAAGCTGCCAAATGGGCCGATTTAGTGATGGTTCTCACTCCAGATGAATTTCAAGCAGAAATTTATCAAAACGATTTAGCATCTAATCTTAAACAAGGGGCTTCTCTTGTTTTTGCTCATGGTCTAAATATTCATTTTGGTTTAATTAAACCAAGAAGCGATCTTAATGTTTTTATGATAGCTCCAAAAGGTCCTGGTCACACTGTTAGAGGTGAGTACACAAAAGGGGGTGGTGTTCCTTGTTTAGTTGCTGTTGCTCAAGATCCATCTGGCAAAGCCCTAGAAATAGCCATTTCTTATGCTTCAGCAGTTGGAGGTGGTAGATCTGGCATTATCGAAACCACTTTTAAAGAAGAGTGCGAAACCGATTTATTTGGCGAACAGGCTGTTTTGTGTGGCGGAGTTACTGCTTTAATTCAAGCTGGTTTTGAAACTCTTACCGAGTCAGGTTATGCTCCTGAAATGGCCTATTTTGAATGCCTACATGAACTCAAATTGATTGTTGATTTACTTTATGAAGGTGGTATTGCCAATATGAGATATTCTATTTCTAACACGGCAGAATATGGTGATCTTACACGTGGTCCTCGAGTTATCACTTCTACAGTAAAAGCTGAAATGAAAAAAATCTTAACAGAAATTCAATCTGGTAAATTTGTAGAAGAATTTATGCTCGAAAACAAAACTGGCAAAAAAAATTTTGATGCATTAAGGCAAAAAGGTAAACAACATTCAATTGAAGCAGTTGGCACTAAATTGCGTCAAATGATGCCATGGATTGGCAAAAATAAACTAGTCGATACCAATAAAAACTAATATTTTAATGTCTCAAAATCAATTAGCGGTGGTTGTTTTGGCGGCTGGTAAAGGCACTAGAATGAAATCATCGCTACCAAAGGTTATGCATCAAATTTCTTTTCGACCAATGCTTTATCTTGTGCTTGATCAGGTAGCAAAACTTTCTCCTAAAACCATAATTTTAGTATGTTCGCAACATTTACTTACCTATCAACAACAAATATTGTCTGAATTTAATTATTTACCGCTAAAGTTTGTATTACAAGAAGAGCAGTTAGGCACTGCCCATGCTGTTTCTTGTGCTTTGCCTATTATTGCCAAAGATCAATCTAAAGATAAATCTCAAGGGCAGTTAAAACAAGTGCTAGTATTATATGCCGATACTCCCCTTATTACTAGCACAACACTTATTTTAATGTTGCAAAAACTAAACTCTGCTTCTATTGTGGTATTGAGTTTTCATCAAAATACTCCACATCAATATGGTAGAATAATCACTCAACAAGAAAAAGTTTTACAAATCATCGAGCACAAAGATTGCACTACTTATCAGCAAGAAATTACATTAAGCAATTCGGGAGTAATGGCAATTGATGCTAATCTATTATCTAGTTTAATTGTCAAAGTGAATAATAATAACAAGGCTGGCGAATATTATCTCACCGATTTAATTTTTATTGCCAATCAACAAAATTTAATTTGTCAACATTTACCAGTTGCCAAAGAAGAAGTTTTGGGAGTGAATTCTAGATTAGAGCTTGCTATCGTTGAAAAAATTCATCAAAAACAAATCAAGTCAATTCTGCAAGAAAATGGGGTTACTATTTTAATGCCAAAAAACACTTATATTGCATACAACGCTAAAATTTCTTCCGATGTTATATTATATCCTTTTGTGGTTATTGGCAAAAATGTTATCATCGAATCACAAGTTGAAATCAAATCATTTTCTCATCTTGAAGGAGTTTTAATCAAATCGCAAGCAACAATTGGTCCTTTTGCACGTATTCGACCTAATTCTACCATTGAAAATAAAGTAAAAATTGGCAATTTTGTTGAAATTAAAAATAGCATAATTAATCAAGAAAGTCAAATAAATCATCTAAGTTATGTCGGCGATGCTGTCATTGGCAACAAAACCAATATTGGGGCAGGAGTAATAACTTGCAATTATGATGGTTATCAAAAATCTATCACCACAATTGGCGACCAAGTTTTTGTAGGCTCTAATTCTTGCTTAATTGCCCCTGTTGCAATTGAAAACAACACTCTTATTGCCGCAGGATCGATAATCACAAAAAATGTGCCAAAAGATAATTTAGCCATAGCAAGAAGTAAGCAAACTAATATAAAAAACGGGGCAGTGGCTTATCATCATAAAAAAAACATCAACAAAAAATCCAAATAGTTTATTAGATATGAAATTTATTATTTCGTTTTTGATTTTTTCGCTTAGTTTTTTAACAACAGTTTTTGCTATGCCAACAATTCAAGAAGTAAAATATTTTGCTTCGCTACGTTCAAACGAAACTAATGTTCGATCTGGTCCTGGTCATCATTATCCCATAAAATTTACCTTTCAAAACAAAAATATTCCAGTATTAGTAGTAAGCGAATATGATAATTGGCTTGAAATACAAGATTATGAAAACGAGAAAGGTTGGGTTTCGCAAAGTTTAGTTACTAAAAAAAAACATCTAATGGTTGTTAATGTTAATCAAAACATTGCTATGCATAAAAAAAATAATATCAATTCTAAAATATTATTTTTCCTTGAAAATTTTGTGATCGGAGAATATAAAAAATGTCAAGAAACAATGTGTTTAATTAGCATTGACAACAAAGAAGGTTGGGTAAAAAAAGAAAATTTATATGGCTCTGATTAAAAAAATTACACAATTTTATTGCTTTATGAAGCTACTATTTAACTATATCAACGGTGATTTTGCTTATCAACAATTTTTACAACATCATAAAAATTGTTGCAAAATAAGTAAAAAACACTTTTTGGCGGAAAAAAGAAAGCGAAAATGGCAAAATTGCAATCGTTGTTGTTAGTGTTGTTTCTAATTTTTGTTAAAAAATTAATGGCTCCAGATAATTTTAGTTAATTTTAATATCTACTAAAGCCATAATGCCAAAGACTCTACACAATTTTAAACAATATCTCCTCTCAATTATTTTTTAGCAAAATTTTAGATAAATTTTTTCAAATCTAAACCCACTTTTTTGATAAATTTATAGGCAAGATTAAATTGTTCATCGGTTAATTAGTTTAAATCTTCACAATCTTTTCTTTAAATAATTGCTAAAAAGACTCTATATCAAATCATTTATTTTTTTAGCATGATTTTTACCATAGATAATGGCACTGTTGCATCCCAAATTATATTTTTACTTTATTTGCCATTTTTGGTATAAATTTTACCTATTTTTAGCCTAATTTTTTTTTAGCTGTGCTAATGCAACACGATATTATTTTAGTTGTGCTAATGCAACACGATATTATTTTAGTTGTGCTAATGCAACACGATATTATTTTAGTTGTGCTAATGCAACACGATATTATTTTCAGTTGTGATAATGCAACAACACGATATGTTTAATATGAATCTAAAAATAACTAAAATTTCTCCTCAAAACTAGCAAAAAAGTAAAATATAATTTGGGATGTAACAATGCCCTAATCAGACAGCTAATAAAACCACTAATAAAATATCAGTTTATACAAATATTAGCTAACAAATACTATTAATGTTTAGATAAAATTTGCTTACAAAAAATTTTTCTTGCTAAAATTGTTTATCAATTTCTTCTTGAAACAAAGCAAAGAAGAAAAATACAAAAAGAAAGTTATTTGATTAATTTGAATTATCTTATTTTATAAGCAAAAAGCTAATATTATAGGGTCTAGACAATGTTTAAAGAGGAT
>JBILTH010000090.1:0-4499 GCA_044371635.1 Rickettsiales bacterium | reverse complement strand
AATTTTAGTTTTTAGAAGAAATTTTAGTTATTTTTAGCCAAAAAGATGAAGCTAGATTTGGAATTGTAAATGCGATTTGGTATTATAGCAAAAATGGCAAATAAAATATAATTTGGGATGCAACAGTGTCTTAAAATGTCTTTATAAATTAATGAAAATGGGATAATTTTTTTAATTCTTAATTTAAAAAATAGTTTAAAATAAGTTTGACATTATTTTTTGCTACTTTAAAATTTAACAATAATGTTCTATTTCAAAACAATTTTGCTATTTATTGTTTGCCAATTTTTCGCAAGTGTTTAGTAAGAAATTTTAATTAAAGTGGCATTAATAATTTTAACTATGTTTAATAAAAATTTAAAATTAGCTAAAAATTTAAAAACATTAACTAGCAATTTACAATTTAGTCATGCAATAACTAAACGAAAATTTATTAAATCTTCTTTGCTATTACCATTTTTTATGCTTGGTGCCTGCAAAATAGGTTTTAATAAAATAACCTCAACTAATTTTTTTTCACAAAACACAATGTCAAACCACTATCCTTTTCAATTACCGCAATTGCCTTATGCTAAAAATGCTTTGGCTCCATATATCAGCGAAAATACCATCAATTATCATTATGGCAAACATCATCAAGCCTATATCACTAATTTAAACAACCTTATCGCCAACACCGAATTAGCCACTAAAACTCTAGAAGAAATTATCAAAATTTCTGCTTCCGACAAAACTAAAACTGCTATTTTTAATAATGCAGCTCAAGTTTGGAATCACACTTTTTATTGGCATTCAATCATGCCAAATGGGGGTGGCAAACCATCTACAGATTTGCTTAAAAAAATTGAACTCGATTTTGGTTCTTACGAAAATTTTATAGCAGAGTTTAAAAATGCAGCAGCCACTCAATTTGGCTCTGGCTGGGCTTGGTTAGTGCTTGAAGAAAATAAATTAAAAATAATCAAAACTGGCAATGCCGAAACTCCACTCACAACCAATGCCAAGCCTTTACTTACAATTGATGTTTGGGAACATGCATATTACCTTGATTTTCAAAATGCTAGGCCAAACTATATTGACACCTTCTTAAATCACCTTATCAACTGGAATTTTGCCTATCAAAATTTTAAAAATTAATTATTTTTTTATGATACCAAAATGTGTTGAAATTGCTCAAAGACTTCTTCCTAAGGCTAGTAGAGTTTTTTATCAGCCTAATATTTATTTTGCTGTTCCTCATCGTTTATATTTACAAGAAGAACCTGATCCCAAAGCATTGTTTGCAAAAGCAAGTGATATTTGGAGAATTAAAAATACTTTAAACAGATTAACTTCTAGAACAGAACCTCCTCAATCACCTTGTCCATTAACTGTAAAACCTATTATAAATGAAAAAGAAAATAAACCTCTGCCATGAGAACAGCTACCATTAATAGAGAAACCAAAGAAACCAAAATAAATCTATCAATAAATCTTGATGGCAGTGGTAAATATCAAATAAACACTGGCTTGGGCTTTTTTAATCATATGTTAGAGCAGTTATCTTGTCATTCTGGCATCGATATTTCTCTTGAAGCCAAAGGCGACTTACATATCGATTCTCATCACACTATCGAAGATTGCGGTTTAGCTTTAGGAATGGCAATTAAACAAGCCCTAGGCAACAAACTTGGCATTGCCAGATTCGGATCTGCCTATGTGCCTCTCGATGAAGCATTAAGCCGTTGTGTTATCGATTTATCAGGCAGACCTTATATTGTTTTTGATTGCAATTTTACAGTAGCAAAAATTGGCGATACCGATACCGAAATGTTTCGAGAATTTTTTATTGCCCTTGCTAATACTATTGGTTGCAATCTACATATTCATAATTTATCTGGTGTTAATAATCATCATATTGCCGAATCAATTTTTAAAGCAGTTGCCAAAACTTTAAAACAAGCGATATTTCAACAAAACAACACTATTAATTCAACAAAAGGAGTTTTGTAAATGTTGTTAGCTAATTTAGCCCATAATCCACTAGCAAAAAAACCAGTAATTTACGGCATTGCTGGCGAAACTTTAACCCATGAAGAATATAATTTTTTTCAGCAAAATGGTTGCCTTGGTTTCATTTTATTTGCTAGAAATATTAAAAATAAAAAACAGGTTCAACAACTTGTTTCACAATTAAAACAAGTTTTACAAGGCGAACCCCTAATTTTAATCGATCAAGAAGGCGGTAGAGTTGCTAGGCTTAATTCTGATGAATGGCCTCAATTTCCTTCGGCTAATTATTTTGCCTGCCTTTATCAACAAAATCAACAACTTGCTTTGCAAGCAACTCAAGAAAATTTTTATCAAATCGGGCTTACTTTACAAGAGCTTGGCATTAATGTTAATTGTGCTCCAGTGCTTGATATTTTAACAAAATACACTCATCAAATTATTGGCAACCGATCTTTTGGTGAAAATTCAAAACAAGTGATTGATTTAGCAAAATCTGCCTGCCAAGGCTTATTACAAGCTAATGTTTTACCCATCATCAAACACATTCCAGGGCATGGTAGAGCAACATCTGATAGCCATCTTGAGCTACCAGTGGTTAATGCTAGTTTACATGAGCTAGAAACTACCGATTTTCTACCTTTCATAGCTTTAAATCAGCAAAAACTTGCCATGACCGCGCATATTTTATATTCTGAAATTGATACACAAAAATGTGGCACAATATCTAATAAAGTAATAAACATTATCAGGCAAAAAATTGGTTTTAACAATATTTTAATCACCGACGATCTTTCAATGAGAGCCTTACAAAATAGCGTTAGCAACAATGCTATTTCTGCTTTGCAAGCTGGTTGCGATGTTGTTTTGCATTGTAATGCTAATATGTTTGAAATGCAAGAAATTAATCAAGCTTTACCAAATATTTCTTCCGAACTTAAACATAAACTCTTAACCTAAATTTATGAAAAAAATCACTATAACTCAACCAATAGTAGAAATTGATGGCGACGAAATGGCCAGAGTAATTTGGCAACTCATCAAAGAAAAACTAATTTTTCCCTATCTCAATTTAAACATCAAATACTTTGATTTAGGCATAGAAAATCGCGACAAAACCAACGATCAAATAACTATCGATTCTGCTAATGCTATCAAACAATATGGTGTAGGCATTAAGTGTGCCACAATTACTCCTGATGAAGCAAGAAAAAAACAATTCAATCTCAAACAAATTTATAAATCCCCTAACGGCACCATAAGAAATATTCTTGATGGCACAGTTTTTCGTGAACCAATTGTTTGCAAAAATATTCCTAGGTTAGTTTCTACTTGGCAAAAACCAATAATTATAGGCAGGCATGGCTTTGGTGACCAATACCGAGCAACCGAAATAAAAATAAACAATAACAGCACAGCAAAATTAGTAATAACCGATGCAAACGGCAACTCTTCTGAGCAAAATATTTATAATTTTAATGAAAACGGCGGGGTAGTTATGGCAATGTTTAACACTTCCGACTCTATTTTTGGCTTTGCCAATTCGTGTTTTAATATGGCATTGCAAAAAAATATGCCACTTTATCTTTCTACAAAAAATACTATCTTAAAACAATACGATGGCTTGTTTAAAGATATTTTTGCCGAAGTTTATCAAAAAAACTTTGCCTCTAAATTTCAAGAGCAAAATCTTACTTACGAACATAGATTAATCGATGATATGGTAGCTTTTGCTATGAAATCTGCTGGTGGCTTTATTTGGGCTTGCAAAAACTATGATGGCGATGTGCAATCTGATTCTTTGGCACAAGGCTTTGGATCTCTTGGTTTAATGACTTCTATCTTAACCACTCCTTGTGGCAAAATAGCCGAAACCGAAGCAGCACATGGCACAATAACTAGGCATTTTATTGAATATCAGCAAAAAAAACCAACCTCAACCAATCCAATAGCCTCAATATTTGCCTGGACTAAAGGCTTATTATTTAGGGCAAAACTCGATCAAAATCAAGAGCTTAATATTTTTGCAAAAAAATTAGAACAAGCATCTTTAAACACCATTGAATCTGGCATTTTTACCAAAGATTTAGCAATTGCAGTTTATGGTAATAAAGTTGAACATGGCAAACACTATCTTTTCACCGAACAGTTTATTGATAATATAGCTAATAACTTATCTCATCTTGTTTAATATTATTTGTCATTTTCATTAATTAAAACCACATTTTAACTTATTTTTTTAAAACAAAAAATTAAAATAAATTTGCGATGCAAAAGTGCCAAAGTGTGTTATCATATCAAAAAAAACTTTAAAAATATATCGAAATATCTTTGTTAATAACTTAAAAAAACTCTTGATTATATAAATAGAAAAAATAAAATACGCAAAATATAAATAAACTTTAGTACTGTTGCATCGTAAATTTGTTGGTGGTGTTATTGCTTCAGGTATTTTATATTTTTATAGTCACAATTTTCAAAGTGAATCAAATCTTGTTCCAAGAGCAGAG
>JBILTH010000089.1:0-4507 GCA_044371635.1 Rickettsiales bacterium | reverse complement strand
AATATTTGTTCTGATAGTCAATTAGAAAATTAAATGAGTGTTATTTGGTTAATTTGCATTAAACGAATATTATTTTGTAAATAAAAAAGCTAATGTTATAAGCAAAAACTAGCTAGTTTTATAAGGGCACTGTTGAATTTCAAATTTGTTTTAATTTGATGCAACAGTGCCATAATAGCACTATTTTAAAAACAAACAACTATCGCCGTAAGAATAAAAACGGTAGTTGTTTTTAATGGCATGATAATAAACATCGAGGGCTTGTTGTTTGCCAATAAAAGCAGAAATTAACATAAAAAGGGTTGATTTTGGCAAATGAAAATTAGTAAATAAGCCATCGACTATTTTAAATTGATAGGGCGGATAAATAAAAATATCGGTGCTACTTTTGCTTGCTTGTAAAATGTGGTGTTGCATAGCAACCGCTTCGAGTGTGCGTAGAGCTGTGGTGCCAATGGCAATAATTTTTCGCCCTTCTTTTTTGGCTAAATTAATAATATCGGCAGTTTCTTGGCTTAACACAAAACTTTCGTGATGCATTTGATGATCGGTAATTTTAGCAGTTTTAACAGGCAAAAAAGTGCCAGCCCCAACATTTAAAGTTAGAAAAGTTTTGATGATATTTTTTTGTTGCAACAAAGAAAAAATTTCTTCATTAAAATGCAAGCCAGCGGTAGGTGCTGCTACTGCCATGCCGTGTTTAGCATAAATTGTTTGATAGTTTTTGCTATCTTGGGGATCGGTTTTTTTAATGTAAGGTGGCAGAGGCATTGATCCAAAGATCTCTAGTTTTTCTAGTAATTCGCCATTAGAGCAACAAAAACTTAATGTAAGAAAATTATCTTTTTTTGCTAAAACAGTAGCAGAAAAATTGGCACCAATTTGTAATAAATCGCCCACCTGCACTTTTTTTAGTGGTTTTGCAAGTGCGGTCCAGCAAGAATTTTGTTGAAAATCATTGCTAATTTGTTGATTAAGATTAAAATTTAAAATTGCTTGATTTCTAGCAATTGTTGCATTAAGTTTAGCTTTAATCACTTTGGCATCGTTAAACACTAAAACACAGCCTTGTGGCAAAAAATTAACCAAATCTTTTATTTTGGCATCAATAATTTTTTGTTGACACAAAACTAACATTTTAGTGTTTTCTTTGCTTAAAAAAGGCTCTTGGGCAATTAAATGTGGCGGTAAATCAAAATCAAAATCGCAAGTAAACATGGAAAATAAAACAAACTTTGGTTTTAAAATTATCGATTCTATTAACAAATCTCCATTAGTGCAAGAAATTTTTTCGGCAGTTGCACCTAAATACGATTTAATGAACGATCTTATGAGTGTAGGCATTCATCGGCTCTGGAAAAAAACCGCAGTGCAGCAAATTGATTTTTTTAAACATCAAAAAATACTCGATCTTGCTTGTGGCACAGGCGATATTGCTTTTAACATCATCAAGCAAGCTCAAAAAAGTGGCGCCAGTAATTTTCATATTACAATGTCTGATCTTAACTCTGAAATGTTAAAAATAGCCAAAAACAAGGCAATTAATCAAAATATATTTCATAACCTTTCTTTTTGTGTTGCTAACGGCGAAAATTTGCCTTTTGCCGATCATAGTTTTGATGCAGTTATTATTGCCTTTGGTTTGCGAAACTTTACCAACCTTGGCTTGGGTTTGGCAGAAATTTACCGAGTTTTAAAACCGCAGGGCAAATTTATTTGCCTTGAATTTTCTAAAATTAACGATTTATGGTTGCAAAAACTTTACGATTTATACTCGTTTAAAATTATTCCTAAAATAGGCGGTTTAGTGCTAAATGATGCCAATTCTTATCAATATTTAGTAGAAAGCATTCGAGTTTTTCCAGATCAAGAAAATTTTTTGCAACAAATTAATCAAGCAGGTTTTGTTAATAGCGGTTACCAAAATTTATCTTGCGGTGTTGCCTGCTTGCATTATGGCTATAAAGCAGTGTAATTATGAAAATTCATATTGAAAATTTACAATATCAAACCGATGCCATAAATCAAACCATCAACAGCATCAAAAAGCAAGAGCAAAGCCATTTTGCCATTGAAATGGAAACAGGAACAGGCAAAACTTTTACTTTTATTTCAACAATTTTTGCCATTTGCCAACAATTTAATTATAAAAAGTTTATCATTGTCGCCCCTCGCATTGCCATAAAAGAAGGAATTTACAAAACTTTTCAAGTTTTTGCAGAAGTCTTTAAAGATAAATACAGCAACATTGCCTATAATGTTAGCAATTATGACAGAGGAAAACTAAATGTTATCGAAAACTTTATCAACGGGCATGATCTACAAATTTTAATTTTAACCAAACAATCTTTTGATAAAAAAGAAACCAATAAATTAAGGCAAAACAATAGAGACGAATTATATGGTTTAGAAAGTTATATTGCAAAAATTCACAAAACACAGCCAGTTGTTATTATTGACGAACCGCAACTAAATGCTAAATTTAACTCGCAAGAACTTGTCGAGCTATTAAATCCGCAATTTGTATTAAGCTATTCGGCAACTCACTCTGCAGAAAACAATCAAAACATCATCTACACTTATAGCCCAGAACAAGCCTACAACGACAGGCAGGTAAAAAGGCTAGAATATTTATCAATCGAGCTAAATATCAATGGTTCATTGCAATTGCAAAACACCGATTCACATAAAAAAATAGCCAAAATAAAACACAACAACAAAATTTATTCTTTAAAACCAGATGACAATTTAGGCAAAAAAACCGCAGATGCATCATTAAACGATTATCAAGTTAAATACATAACTTCAGACGACATCATTTTTGCAAATGGCAAAAGATTTAGTGAAATTGCTGGGCAATCGGCAAGCGAAGAACTAATTTTACGCGAGCAAATCAAGCAAACCATCTTGCAACATAAACAAAAAGAACCACGGTTAAAAAATGAAAAGATCAAGCAGATATCTTTATTTTTTGTGCCTGCAGTTGCCGATTTTATCAACGAAAAAGATGATGGAATTGTCAAAAAAATATTTTTAGAAGAATATCAAGCTATTTATCAGCAAAATGCCGATGGCAAATATGCCTATTATTTTGCAAGTGGCAAAGGAAAAGACCATCAAGAAAAAGAAATGACCAAGCTTATTTTGCAACAAAAAGAAGAGTTGCTATCACTTAACAACAAGGTAGAGTTTATTTTTGCCCACACTAGTTTGGGGGTTGGCTGGGATAATCCAAATGTGTTTAATATCTGTTTTTTAAGGCATATTGCTAGCGAAAACAACAAAAAACAATTTGTAGGCAGAGGGTTAAGATTATGCATAAATAGCGAAGGCAAAAGAGTTTTTGAAGGTTCAGAAATTAAAGATCTCGACAGAATAAATAACCTAACCATCATCGGTTCAATGCAATACGAATCTTTTTGCAATCAATATCAAACAGAAGCAGGCTGGAGCAGTAAAGATCAGCCGAAAATCGGCAATGCAGCAAAAAAACAAGCAACACAAATCAAAATCAAGCAACACAAACAAAGCCTTGCAACACAATTATGGCAAAGACTCAAGCCAAAAACAAAATGGTATATTAATTTTAAAGATCTCGATAAATTTTATCAACGCATTATCAACGAGTTAAAAGCAGAAATCATTCAGCAAAAACAAATTTCAATTATTAAAGGAGATATCAAAGGCAACATCGATTATACTAGCCATCAAACAAAACCAATTATTGAAAATTTAAACATCAATCAAGTAATTGTTAAAATAAAAGAAAAAACTTGGCTTTCTGTGGCAGAGCTTAACAAAATTTTAAATGCACTTAATTTTAACGAAATAAAAAAAGATCAAGCCCAATTTATAGATAAAGCCATTGCCATCATCGAAAATTGCAAAAAAAATCATATTATGTCGATTGCCGAAGTGAGCTACCAAAAAACAGGCGAAGAATTCGACGATCAGCACTTTTTTGAGCAAGAAAAACAAAGTTTTCATGCAAATTTAATTGAGTCAGAAAAATCACTATTTAATTTTGTTGATTGCGATTCGGATCAAGAAAAAAAATTTGTTGAATTTGCCCAAAACACCGCAAGTGTTGAATTATTAGTTAAATTACCAAAAGGCAGTGAAGATAAATTTCATATCAACACTCCGCTTGGCAAATACACCCCAGATTTTGCCTTATTAGTTAATGGCAACAACAAGCTTTACATGATTTTTGAAGTAAAAAGCAAAAAACGAATAAATCTTGATGCCGAAGAGCAATTTAAAATAAAGTGTGCCATCAAGCACTTTACAGAACTTGGTTTTGAGGTTGCCACCACCGAAATTGAGCATCCAAAAGAGGCAAATTCGCTATTAATTGCAAATTTAATTGGCAAAATGCAAGATAAAAATGCAAGTTATAGTGTTTATATTCCAAACGAAACGGCATAAGACCATTTTTACTAATTAAAAGCACAATTCGATCTTATCGCCCTCCCCTCGAGGGGAGGGCGATAAGATCGAGGCAATA
>JBILTH010000004.1:0-15434 GCA_044371635.1 Rickettsiales bacterium | reverse complement strand
TCAAACAAAATTAGTGATAATTTTTCAAGATCAAAAAATACCATTTTTTTATTTTATAATCAACAATCATTTTTAGATCATTTTCAATAAAAAAATTATACAAAATCCCATTTATAATTCCAAATATAACAAAATATTTTTTAGATAAAAAAACTTTACAAAACTATTGTCTATATATTAATACTAGGTAAAGGCTTTTTAAAGATTTTTAGCTAAAAAATGAAGCTATATTTAGAATTATAAATGGGATTTGGTATTGGTTATAGATTTGGATTTTTAAGAATAAGTTTTTTCAGACGAACTTTGTATTTTAAGCAAAATATTATAATATACTTTGGTGAGTTGTTCGATTTCGTATATGTTGGCGAATTCATTAATTTTGTGAGCAGTTTCGTTGATTAAGCCAATTTCAACCACTTCTTGAGCATAATCTTTAATGAATCTAGCATCAGAAGTGCCACCACTAGTGCTAAATTCTGTTTTTAAATTAGTTATTTCAAAGCAAGATTGCTTGGTTATTTCTGCCAAAAATTGCGGACTACTTAAAAATGCTTCGCCACTAATTTTATGTTGCAAAAAATATGTTGCAGGCGAAATTGTTTTGGCACAAACATATTGAACTAATTCAACAATTTGCTTTCCGGTATGTGCATTATTAAATCTAACATTAAAAGCCAAATCAACTTCATTGACAATAACATTGCTACCTAGATTTTGGGATACAAAACTAGTAAATTCTAGGTTACTTTTATCAAAAAATTGATTACCATTATCGAGATAATGATCTTTTAAAATTTTAGCTAAATTAAAAGCTATGGTTATTGGGTTTAAGGCAATATCTGGATAGGCAACATGCCCTTGTTTGCCAATAATTTTTAAATTAAAACTTACCGATCCTCTTCGACCAATTTTAATTACTTCGCCAAATTTTGTTGGGTTAGTTGGCTCTCCTACCAAACAATAAGTGATGTTGTGTTGTTTGCTTTTCATCCAGTCTAAAACTTTTTTAGTGCCGTTTATACTGTCATTTTCTTCATCGTTTGTGATAAGAAAACCAATGCCAAAATTAGGATTTGGATATTGTTTTAGAAATTTAGATATCGCCACCATAAAACAAGCTATGGCACACTTCATATCAGATGCTCCTCTACCATATAGTTTTTCTTGAAAAACCTTTGCAGAAAAAGGAGGATAAAGCCAATCTTGCAACTTACCTTCTTTTACTACATCGGTATGACCTGCAAAATATAGTGTTTTTTGATGTTGTTGCGGGTTGTAGATAGCATGTAAATTGTTGACTTTATAAGAATTATCACCATCAAAATCAAGATGAGAACAAGAAAAACCTAAATTATTGAGATAATTATCAATTAATAGCAATATTTGTTGATTATATCCGCTATACGAAGGAATTTTAATTAATTCTTGAGAAAGCTGTAAAGAAGAAAAATATTGCATATGTTATAAAACTTTGGCAAGATATTTACCAGTAACAGAATTGGGATTTTTAGCAACTTCTTCTGGAGTTCCTTTGGCAACAATATAACCGCCTTTTTCACCGCCACAAGGTCCAATATCAACAATCCAATCTGCAGTTTTTAACACATCAAGATTATGCTCAATAACCAAAATTGAATTACCTGCATCAACTAATTTATGCAAAACAGTTAGCAATTTATTTATATCTTCAAAATGCAATCCCGTTGTTGGTTCATCAAGAATATAAAGAGTATCACCTGTGGCTTTACGACTTAATTCTTTTGCCAGTTTTATTCTTTGCGCTTCGCCACCAGAAAGAGTGGTTGCACTTTGACCAACCTTAATATAACCCAAACCAACATCACATAAAGATTTAAATTTTTCATAAATATGAGGAATGTGAGCAAAAAACTTGGCACAATCTTCGGCAGTCATTTCGAGAATATCAGAAATAGATTTGTCTCGATATTTTATTTCTAGAGTTTCGCGGTTGTATCTTTTTCCACCGCAAGTTTCGCAACGCACATAAACATCTGGCAAAAAGTGCATTTCAATTTTTATCATACCGTCACCTTGACAAGTTTCGCACCTTCCACCCTTAACATTAAAAGAGAATCTACCAACTTTATAACCTCTTGCCTTTGATTCGGGCAAATTAGTATAAAATTCACGAATAAAAGTAAAAGCACCAATATAAGTGCAAGGATTAGAGCGCGGAGTTTTGCCAATAGGAGACTGATCTATTTCTATTATTTTATCAATTAAATGATGACCATAAATTCCTTGATAAGAGCCAGAATTTGCCTTACTGCGATTAACAATACGATCGAGGGCAGGAAAAAGTGTTTTGATGATTAAGCTAGATTTACCCCCACCAGAAATGCCTGAAACTGACACAAATATTTTTAGAGGCAAGTCAAAATCAATATTTTTAAGATTATTTAAAGTAGCTCCTTTTAAAGTGATTATTTTAGTTTTATCTATTGCTCTTCTAGTTTTTGGCACAGTAATAGTTTTTTTACCACTTAAATATTGTCCTGTAATGCTATTATTATTTTGACAAACTTCTTGCGGAGTTCCTTCGGCTATAATATTGCCACCGTGTATGCCTGCTCCTGGCCCAACATCAATTAAATATTGTGCTTCTCGCATCATTTCTTCATCGTGCTCAACCACTATCACCGAATTACCAAGATCACGCAAATTTTTGAGAGTGTTAATAAGTTTGTCATTATCAGATTGATGCAAACCAATTGAGGGTTCATCTAACACATAAAGAACCCCAGAAAGACCAGATCCAATTTGAGAAGCAAGTCTAATTCTTTGAGCTTCGCCACCAGATAAAGTGCCAGATTCACGGTTAATGGTTAAATATTCAAGACCAACATTTTTCAAAAAACCTAAACGTCTATTGATTTCTTTTAATAATCTTTCGGCAATTTGATTTTGAGTAGCGGTTAAATGTTGTGGTAAATCTAAAAACCATTTACAAGATTTTTCAATAGACATTCTACTCACTTCACCAACATTTAAACCTGCAATTTTTACTGATAAAGCTTGCTCGTTTAAACGATAACCATTGCAAGATTGACAAGGTCTGGTTGCTTGAAATTTTGCCAATTCATCAGATGCCGATTCGTTGTTTATATCGTTTAATTGTTTTTTAAGATAATTTACAATTCCTTCGAAAGGTTTTTTAATTTTTACTGTTTTTAAACCGTCTTCTAGTTTTAACTCTATTTCTTCACCACCTGTGCCATAAAATATTTTTTTCTGTATTTCTACTGGTATTTTTTTGAAAGGAGTATCAAGGTTAAAACCATATTTTATTGACATCGCCAAAATAACATGTTGAAAAAACCTTTCATAAGAACTAAAACCTTGTAAAATATTGATGGCACCTTGTCTAATAGTAAGATTTTCATCTTCAATGAGCAGATCGGTAGAGAAATATTTTTCCATACCCAAACCATCACATTGTTTGCAAGCACCAAAGGGAGAATTAAAAGAAAATAATCTTGGTTCAATTTCAGTAATAGTAAAACCAGAAACTGGGCAACAAAATTTTTCACTAAATACAACCAAATTGCCATTTTGAGCTTCGGAAATATCGGAAATTATTTTTATTTCTGGTTTAGATTGAGAATTTGGCATATCAACAATTTCGAGATAAAGCAAACCTTCGCCAGTTTTTAAGGCAGTTTCAACAGAATCAGCCAATCTGTTGCCTAAATCGTTGGCAACCACTAAACGATCAATTATAATTTCGATATTGTGTTTTTTGTTTTTATCTAAAATTGGCAAGATATCATTAAGGTCGTGAATTTTACCATCAATTTTGATGCGTTGAAAACCTTGTTTTCTGGCCTGCATCATTTCTTTGCGAAATTCTCCTTTTTGCCCTCTAATAATTGGAGCTAACAAATAAATTTTAGTTTTTTGCGGTAGAGAAAGTATTTTATCAACAATAACCGAAGCTGACTGACTTTGAATTGGTTGATTAGTTTCTGGTGAGTAAGGAACTCCTATTCTGGCAAATAATAAGCGATAATGATCGTAAATTTCTGTTACTGTACCAACGGTTGATCTTGGGTTTCTAGAAGTAGTTTTTTGATCTATAGCAATTGCTGGAGAAAGACCAGAGATCGATTCTACATCTGGCTTATCTTGCATATCTAAAAATTGCCTAGCATAAGAAGAAAGGCTTTCAATAAATCGTCTTTGACCTTCGGCATAAATAGTGTCAAAAACCAAAGAAGATTTACCAGATCCACTAAGACCTGTAACCACCACTAATTGATTTTTTGGTATAGAGATGCTAATATTTTTTAAATTATGTTCTTTAGCACCAACAACTTTAATAAATTTTTCTTCCATTATGTTTTTTTAAATAAAATTAAATAGTTGTGTAAAAAATAAAGCCTAGTTATAGAGTTATATTTACCATCTAATTGCCATACTGCCCCAAGTTAAGCCCGCACCCATGGCTTCTAAAATCACCAAATCATGTTTTTTAATTTTGTTGTTTTTACAAGCAAAATCAAGAGCTAGAGGGATAGATGCTGCCGATGTGTTAGCATGATCTTGCACAGTTATAATCACTTTATCTTGTGGCATATTAAGTTTATTCATAACACCTTGCAAAATACGTAAATTTGCTTGATGAGGAATTAATAAATCTATGTCTTTTGATGATAAACCTATTTTTTGTAAAGTAATTAAAACAGATTGAGTCATTTTATCGACAGCATGCTTAAAAACTTCTTTTCCTTGCATCTGCACATAACCAGAAGAACCGTTAAAAGAAGGTCCCCCAGTTGTTTGTAGCAGATGGTTTAAAGTACCGTCAGAATTTAAATTGCTAGATAAAATACCATCTTGATTTGTAGCTTCTAACAAAACACATCCTGCACCATCACCAAACAAAACACAAGTGTTGCGATCTTGCCAATCTATGATTCGAGACATTGTTTCTGCACCAAATACTAAAACATTTTTTACTTGCTTTGTTAAAATTAAAGAATTAGCAATTGTTAAAGCATAAATAAAACCAGAGCACACAGCAGAAATATCGAAAGCAAAAGCTTTTGAGGCCCCAATTTTTGCCTGCACAGTTGTAGCAGTTGCAGGAAAAGTAAGATCGGGAGTTGTGGTAGCAACAATAATTGCATCAATTTGTTGAGCAGAAATAGAATAATTTTTAGCTAAATCAAAATATGACAAACAAGCCAAATCAGAGGTAAGTTGAGATTTCGCTGCTATTCTTCTTTGTTTAATTCCTGTTCTTTCGATTATCCAATTATCGTTGGTATCAACAATTTCCGATAAATCATGATTGGTTAATATTTTTTCTGGCAAATACGAACCAGTTGCAACTATTTTAGCAGAGATAGTCATATTTAATTTGTTTGATTAATTGACTGAACTTTATTAAAATTATCTAAAAAATCTTTATTCTGGTTAAGATCTGCAATAATTTTTTCATTTATCTGATTTGTAATCAAATTGTTTGCAACCATAATTGCATTAGCAAAACCAATAGCATCTGTGCTACCATGACTTTTAACTACAATACCATTTAAACCAATTAACATTGCACCATTATGCATTCTAGGATCTATTTTTTTAATGGCATTATTTAAAGAAAAAGAAGATAAAATATAGCCAATTTTTGCCAACCAAGAAGAGGTAAAGCCATCTTTTATAACAGAAGAAATAAATTTTGCTGTGCCTTCGATTGTTTTTAAGGCAATATTGCCAGTAAAACCATCGGTTACCACCACATCAACATCTCCTTTTACAATATCATCTCCTTCTACATAACCAAAAAAATTGCTAGACATAGTGCTATTTTTTATCATACTTGCTACATTTTGCACATGATTATTGCCTTTTAATTCTTCTGAACCAACATTTAAAACCCCAATTGTAGGATGTTGAATTTGTAAAGCATAGTTAGCAAATGCTCTGCCCATCACAGCAAATTCAAATAATAAATTCGCATCGCATTCAATGTTTGCACCCATATCTAGCAAAACAGTGCCTTTATTTTTTTTATTAGGAACAGAAGTTACAATCGCAGGACGACTAATTGTTGGCAAAGTTCTTAATACCAATTTAGCAACAGCCATTAAAGCCCCTGTATTGCCAGCAGAAACAACTGCCATAGCTTTTTTTTCTTTCACTGCATCAATTGCTAACCTCATGCTAGATTTTGTTAGTTTACGCAATGCAACCGAAGGCTTTTCTGAAGACGAAACAAACTCGTCTGTATGAATAAAATCAAATCTATTTTTTAAATAACGACAATGATTAATTATTGGCAACACTTTTTTTGAGTCACCAAAAAATAAAAAGTCAATATTCACATTTTTGCTAGCAACAATATCAGCTCCTTCAATAACAATTTGCGGAGCCTTATCGCCACCCATGCAATCTAAGGCAATAAGAATTTTAGACACTTTCTACTCTTCTAATTGATTTTCTTTTATTGCATTGTTTTTTATGTTATTTTCTTCTGTTTTTGACTCGCTATCTTGATTTTTTTTCGCTTTTTTTCTGAGGAAAATAGACAGTTTGCCATAAGTGTCTTTGACTACATGATGAGAAAGTTTAAAATCTCCACTTTCTTTATCGACAATAACATTAGGGAAGTCGGCTTTTAATGTGCCGTTACTTCCTCTTCTCATGCCACTTTTTGAACTAGATTTTTTCTTTTTAGGAACTGCCATATGATAAAAATATATTAGAGATTGTATCAGTATTATTTTTTTAAAAAAAAATATATGATAATAAAAAAAGAGCTTGTAAAATTATATTATGTTTCGTTGCAAAAAACAACAAAAATAATGCTTTATACCATTTTAAATTAATTAAATCATAATTGGTATAATTCAAAGCTTAATTTCTTTTTTTCAAATTGCAATATGATTTTACGATTTTTTTATTTAATACTGATCGCTCTTACTTCTTGTGTTGCCAGATACGAAAAACACGGCTATATGTTTGATGTTTATCACGAAAATATGTTACAAAAAAATGTTTCTTCTAAAAGAACCGTCTTAAATTATTTAGGTAGCCCAACGATTCATTTTAAACTAAACAATAAAGAACATTTTTTATATTTTTCTGAAGAAATAAAACATTTTCTTTTTTTTAAACCAAAAGCAACAGAAAGAAAAATTTTGCTAATCACTTTTGACAATTCTGATACCATGCAAAATTTAGAATTTTACAACCATAATAACGAAAACCACGAATTTAGATTTAGCAAAGAAACTACTCCGATAAAACATAATAACAATTTAGTTGATTATTTTATTGAAAATATCAGCAAATTTGGTTCTTAACTCTATATGAACTATCAACATTCTTTTCATGCTGGCAATTTTGCCGACTTATTTAAACATTGTGTTTTGTGTTGTTGCCTTAACTATTTGCAACAAAAAGAAAAACCTTTGCTAGTAATAGATACTCATGCAGGTCTTGGAAAATATCAACTAAATCAACAAAACATTGAAAGCAATCAAGGTATTTATCGACTAATTCATCAAGTAAATTTTTTTGATAGTATGCCAAGTATTTTTTGGCAAATATTAGCTAAAATAAACTTAACTTCAATTAATAATCTTGCTACAAATCTCAAATTTTATGCAGGATCTTCTTTGTTAATGAAATATATCTTGCAAAAAAAATCAGAAGACTGGCAAATATTTTTAGCAGAAAAAAATCAAGAAATTTATTATCAACTAAAAAAGCATCTTGCTGGCAATAAAAACATATTTCTTAATGCCATTAATGGTTTCGATTTATTAAAAACAAAATTACCACCGCTACACAAAAGATGCTTGGCTTTAATCGATCCACCATATGAAAAAACTCATCTAAATATTAGCCCCGACTATCAAAACAGCATTTTAGCATTTAAAGAAGCGAAGAAAAGATTAGCCAATGGAGTTTATTTATGGTGGTATCCCATCACTTCCCAAACCGAAATTTTAAAAAACACTATCAACGAAATTAAAAAATTAAATTTTGCCAAAATTATGCAAATTAATATTGGTATCAACAACTTATCTCTTGACAATAAAATGCAAAAATGCGGTATGTTAATTATCAATCCACCTTATATTTTAAAAGAACAACTCGATTATTTTTTACCTAATTTATTATCAAAATTAACAGATAAAGATTTTGAATACAATTTTCTCACTCATTAAAAAAACACCTTATACCAAAATGATTTTTAACCGAGAAAGCATCAACAGTAGTATTATGATTAGCATAAGTATCGGTAGCACATATAATACCTAAACCATCAAGTATATTGTTATTAACATTAAATCTACCTTCGGTTAGAGTGTATAAATTAGATAAAGTCCAATCAGCAGGATAAACAATAGTTGTGTATCTTTTATCAGCTATTGCATCAAACAAGGCGGTTAAACTTGGATTAGTTGCACCACCACTAAAAGCAGTTAAGGTAATAGTTAAGCCAGCAACAGAACCTTTATATGTAATACCAATACTATTACCACAAGTTCCTTTATTTAGGGCGGTTAAAACAACAGAACCAGTAGTATTAACAGCAGATACAACCGAATCTAAATCGGCACTAATAGCAGATACAAGGGAAGCTCCAACTTGTGTTGCAGTTTGTCCACTAGTAATAGCAATTTCATATTTACTTCTTGTGCTATCAACATAAAAAATAAGTGTGCCGTTAGCGGTAGCAGTACCTGAAATAGCAATTGTGCCAGTTGCGGCAACTCCACCAGCATTATCGCTTAAACCAATGGCAGATATTTTAGGTTTAGTTCTTGAAACAGAGCAAGTTTTAATAACTTGTCTACCTACTTTGGCAAGTCTTGATTGTCTACCAAAAGCATTATTAAACTCTACTTCACTTAAAAGATTGTCTACAACTACACCACTAGTTGCAGTTCCTAAAAGCATAGGAGCAATAATTAAAATGCTTCTGCTATCGCTATTAATAAAAGTATAAGCAGAATTAATGTTAGCATTTACAATAGGATATGACATATTATTTTTTATTTAGTTTATCGTTAATAATTTCAATGCAATTATCAATAATCGCATCTTCTAGTCTATTTCGCCAAAAACTATCTAATGGTATATTATTGCCATCAGTAGCTATAACAAGAATATCTTCTTTTTTAAATTTACCAAATGGAGTTGTTAAATCTTGATTGAATTTTATTTTCATAATGAATAAAAAAGTTTTGTTGTTGTAATGTTTTTAGCAAAAAAAAGATGTTGTCAATTTTTTTTTACAAGTCAACAACATAGTTAATATTAGAATTTTGATTAGTGATTTTTTCAAGCGGAACTCCTTTGTTAAACTCTGCTATGTCTTCATTTTGTATAATTACTTTTGTTGTAAAACCATAAGAGCGCATATAATAACCACCTACATATTCTAATGTATCGTCGCCTAAAAACAATGCAGGTTGATATTTTCCATCTAATAAGCTAGATGTAAATTGGTAACCAGCTATTGCTTTTATAATATATTTTCTATATAAATTTCGGCAAGTATCGGCAACAATACCCCCAAGAGGAGATGTTTTTGATGGTAAAACAGCAACAATGCAAAAATCTTGTCTTAAAATATAATAATAATTACTATTTTTATTAATACTAGCGGTTATATCTTGTGTTGTTGTGTCGTTTTTATAAGTTTCACAACCAAGAGCAACAACATATAGCCAGTTATTATTAATATTGTTAGGTGTTGTGCCAAGATAATCTTCTGTTATTCTTTGAATTGTTGCAGATGTATCAACTCTTGTGCCAGTTGTTGCGGTTATTGTGCCTACTGGTGGGCTTTGCAAAATTGCAGTAGATTGATAAGTAAAGGTTGTTGAATTGATAACTTGTATTTGTTTATAACCATTGTATCCATCAGAATCATCTATATACAAAATACCAGTAGCAGTTGCATCAGGAGTTGTTAACAACTTAAACTTAAACACTAAATCACTTTCAACGGATTGTAATTCAAATTCTAAAGTATAATAATTGTTCCAGCTTGACTATAAATTCCCCCATGTTAAAATAACAAATAGAACATTAATAGGAGCGGTAGTGTTCCAGCTTGACTATAAATTCCCCCATGTTAAAATAGAATATCAAGAAATAGTCAATCAAGCCCTGTTCCAGCTTGACTATAAATTCCCCCATGTTAAAATTGTTACCAAAGAAACATTGCGGTGCAACGGGTTCCAGCTTGACTATAAATTCCCCCATGTTAAAATAGGAGCTGGTGGAAGCCTTGTAAAACAAGGCTTCCAAGATGTTTTAAATTTAAAAAAATAAGTTTTTTATCTTAAAAAAGTTCATATTATGTTGGATTTTTTGGTGATTTTTTATTAGCTTTGCCGTTAAAAGTGATCATATTTTCATATTGTTTGTCGGTGAATTTTAAAATATGCACTTTCCCTAGCTCTGGCACTAGTTTTTCAATATATTTAATATATTTTTCGGCCACTTCGGTGCCATTGCAAAATTTTTGATACACCGAAAATTGAGCCATTTCAAAACCCAAATCAAGCAAAGAATTACGAAATTTTGTTGCTGATTGCCTTTGTTTTTTAGTATGCACGGGCAAATCAAATAATACCTGAATCCACAATATTTTATAAGATGAAGTTAAATTAAACATAAATTACAAAAATTTATCATCAACGACATTATTTTAACATAAAAAAATTAAATTTCAATTTCAAATATTGGCGAAGGTGATAAAATTGGCAATTCTAACAAATCTTTTTTCTGCTCTAAACTACATACAAAAGATTGACATAATCTAATCAAAGAATTGGTGAGACTTGTTTTTTCGTTGTTCGCGGTTGTAATTTCGATTTGCAAAATTTTGCTTAACATTTTTTTATGATCTGTTGTTAATTCTTTAATTTCTGGTTCTTTTTCGGTTATTTTTTTAACCATAAAATCAACAATTGGGCGATAAGGCTCCATCAAATCATCAACCAAACAAAAAGCATTTTCTTGATTGCTATGATGAATGCCAATTGCAGGGGTTAAACCACAAGCAAAAACTGCTCTTGCGGTGCTTGAACGAAGAATGGCATAGCCATAATTTAACAAAGAATTAATGCCGACAGAAGAATAATCTCGACGAAAATCTTTGCCAAATAATTTTTGCCAATATTTTTTGGCAGCTTGGGCTTCGATGTTTTGCGAATCGCCAGAATTAACTTTTTTAACTAACAATAACAATTGTTGCTCTTGTTCTTTTGTAAAAAACGATAAAATTTTGGCTTGATTAGTGATTTTTGCTTTAACAATAGTTTGCCAAAGTCTTTTATTTAGTGGTTTTGTGGCATTTATTTGCAAATTAATTCTTTGTTTATGAAAATAATGAGGATTGGTTGGGTAAAAAATGCCAGATGGTGCATAATTTTTGCCTAAAACTAAAACCATCGTGCCGTTTTCTAGGAGTTCATTTAATAAATTAGTGCTAATGGTTGCTCCAGTGCCGTTTAAAATTAAAATATCAATATCTGATAAGGCAATTTGAGATGTGCTGATTTTATCAATTTTTATTTGCATAAATCCGCGATATAAAGAAAGTATCGCAAGATTATTGGCAATTTCAATTATTCTGCCCATTTATTTTTCTTTGTTAATCTTATCAATAATTGGGCCGTTATCAAAAATTTTGCCAGATGGTGAAACAAATAATTTGCATATTTTTTTTGATTGCAAGGCTTCGATATTTAAACGAAACGATCCATTTTTACCTGATGCAATATTGTGAGACAAATAAAAACACTGAGTGTTTGATCCGATAATCTTTATCACTACCGTCTTTATTTTGCCATCTTCTTCTATTCTTACTAAATCATCTTTAAATAACCTGATAATCAATTTGGCGGCAGGGTGTGGTTTGAGTTTTTCAAGCTCTTGCTCTTTGCTAAATTTTTTGTTGTAGTTAATATATTGAAAGCCATCAGCTCTTGTTAAAATTTCGTAAGGGCAATTTGCTTTAAAATTAGAAACAACATCGGTTGTGTAGGTGCCGTCTGGCATTTTCCATAAAGAAATATGATGATTGCCATTGGTTTTGATGACTTTGGTAAAATGTTGAGTTGCTTTGGGATGGCTAATTTCGAGAACGGATTTATTGTTATCATAAAGTCTTACTTTTTTAATGCCTGTGTTTTTGCTAAATTCTGGCATAATTTTTTCTTGAAACTCTTTATCTGATGTTGCTTTTTCTGCTTCGGCAAGTAGTAGGTTTTTAATGTTATTATCTCTCGCATAATAAACATCGGCTTTTTTTAGAGCGGTTAATTTGGTTCTAATAACTAAATTGCATTCCGCTGGTTTTTTCTTATCGTTATAAACTAAAATTGGTTTATTTAGCTTACCATAATTGGTTTCGTCGTGCAATTTAACATTTTTGCCATGATCTTTTTTATGAGAAACAATGATTTTTTCTATTGTTTTAGCAACATCTTCACGAAACGAATTCCAGTGGTTTGGAAGCTGTATTTCTAGCTTGTTAAGATCAAAATTTTTTGCATTATCTCTAGAAATTTTTTGCAACATTTTTTGATCGGTCATGGCAATACAAATTGCATCAATAGCATGATGGCGATGATCTTGGCGGTTTTTTGCGGCATTTTGATTTTGTGAAGATGAATTATTTAACACCTCCCCTGTTTCGCAGTCAAAATCTTCGTTGTGTAATAACGAATTTAAACCCCAGTTATGGCGAAGTAAGGCGGTAATTTTACCATTGCCAATTTTAATGTTATCTTTAGGGCATATTTGTTGCAAATATTGTTTGGTAACCCTAGAAATATAACGAGTATCGTTGAGTTGGCTGGCAATAAAACCATTTTGATCTGAAAATTTTTGCATTGCTTCTGGTTCGAATCGCCATCTTTTATGTTTTGGCATTGTTTTGGTGCGTTGCAAAATTTCTGAATAATTGTAAGTTAAAGAAGATGAAAAGGCCTCAAAAGGCGAGCGATTGCCCTTAATGGCATTAGCAGATTTTGAAGCGATAGTTTTGTTGGCAATGGAGTTGTCAAAAGTTTGAGAAAACGGCAAAATATGTTCAATTTCAAATTCGGCAGAAAAAAGCTTGGTAATGCAAATTGACTTGCCAGAATATGGACATTTGCGATCGTTAATGTTTTTAAAATTAAGTTCTTTCCATAGTTTATATCGCAAACGATTTTCGTAATTATCAATTATGTTGTTTTCAGCTAAAGCTTTTTTAGCTTCTTTATTTTCAGCTTCGTTGCTTTTTTGCTGTTTTTCGGTTTGTTTTTTTTGTTGTTTAGTTTGTTTTAATTCTCTTGCTAGCTCAACATAAATTTCAGCAGGTTTGCCGTGATTTTTAATGATGTCGTTAATTACTTTTCTAATTTGGTTTAAAGCTGTATGCACTGTGGGGTTGGCTATTTTGCCATGATCTTGCTCTTCTTGTGATGCAAATTTTGATTTAACATCAACAACCGAAGCAGGAATAGCAGAAGCATAATAAGATAAAAAATCGGCGGTGCCGTTGCCATAATTTTCGTTGCTATGATTGATTCCTAAAAATTTTAGTGCTTCATCGTATCGGCAATTTTGCACTTGCATTACTTCGCAAAGTTTTTGCAAAATTTCTTTACACATATTGCCAACGGCGGTATTTTGAAAATGATTAATAGTTAGCTTGCTTAAATTTTGTGCCTGCTCTAGTGAAACTTGCCATTCGGATAGAGCTTTATTTTTGATAATTTCTTCCTCATCTTCTTCGAGTAAAAATTCAACAATTTCATCTTGTTTAGCAAGTGAAAATTGTTGCCATAAATTGCCAAAATATTTGTCGTTGGCAAGCAATTGCAATGTTGGATTGGCTTGCAAATCGAGCCTTCTTTCGCTTTCAAGATTAAACTCATAATCGTGTTGATAGTTTATTTCTTGGTTGATGATTTCTGGTGAATCAAAAGATAAACTGGCTTGCGGACTTTTTTGATGTTTAATTTTTGTAGAACTTAATTCTTTTTTTAAAGTAGAAAATTTTACTGGCGATTTTTGCGAATTTAATTTATTAATAATTATTTGTTTTTGTTCCAAAGAAAGCTCAATTTGTTCTCTTGTGGCAATATTTTTTAGTTTTAAATTATTAACCTCCGATAAAATTCGAAATAAACAATAGCTAGGCATTGCCAAATAAGCCCTTGGCAAACCCTTTAAATTAGCAGAGTTATTTGATTTTTCTGCAAGTAAAGCCGTTGCTCATTGTGGCAAATGCTCCTCGTTTAGCTTGTGAATATTTAAAAATCGACATAAACCTTTATCTTGAGCCTTTAATTTTCGTTGAAAAAAAATGATATTTTCAATTTTTTGCCAACTTTCTTCGCTAATATTATTATGATGTTGTTGTTGAAATTTTTTGATCGTTAAAAATTCGTGCAAATACATTTGCCTTGTGGGATATAACACATCATAATCGGCCAAACCTCTAGCATTTAAACCTTTGTTTAAACGATTTTTAAACAAATATTCGCCAAGAGTTTGGCAGTTATTTTTAACGATTTCTGATTGTAAATTTTCTCTTTTTTCTTGATCAGAAATTTTGTTGACGGCTTTTTTTGTTTTTTCATTATCTTCTTGCTGTTGCGATGTTTTAATAATTTCTTTGCGGTTGCTTTTAAAACCCCTTCTTTGGGCTAAATGAAAAATTGCTCTACCTAATTTAAAAGGCTCAATTGCTTGTGAAATGGCTTTGCTTCTTAATTCATATGGCTCTAATAATTCTAGTTCTTTTCTAGAAATCTTATTATTTGGCATTAAATTAATTGCTATTAAAAAATTCATTAAAGTTTTTTTGCGCGATAAAGCTCGATCTCTTCTTCTTCTTGCACCTCTAGCAATCCTTCTGGCAACTGCTAAAGGTTCTTGGCTTTTTGCATCACGACTATCAGAAAAAATCCGCACACCTGCATCGATAATTGTTTGAGGAATGTTTTCGTTATTTAATGTAATAACAGCAAAACCAATAGAATTAGTTCCTAAATCTAGCCCGAGACGATAATTTTTCATATTTTTTAAAATTGTGTAAAAAAATAGTTGCTTTAAAAAAAAAGATATTTTACAATTGTAAAGTTACCACTGTCAATAAGAAAATTTTATTTTCTGCTTCGTGTAAATTGGGGAATTTATAGTCAAGCTGGTAACAAGATAGTTTTTTGATTTATCAAAATTCTATCACAAAATTAAGTAAGGGGGTTCGCCCCCTTGCTTTTGCAATATTTTCTTATATCATTTTCATCTGCAAAACTATAATACTAAATTTTAAATAAATATCAGCAATTATAGACCCTAAACAATTCTAGTTTATTTTCACATCTACTAAAGCTATAATTCGTTACATAAAAACCTATGGCAAAACAAGTATATTGTGCCGTTTT
>JBILTH010000087.1:0-4535 GCA_044371635.1 Rickettsiales bacterium | reverse complement strand
ATATAATCATTATGGCACTGTTGCATCCCAAATTTATTTTATTTTATTTGCCATTTTTGGTATAAATTTCAGCTATTTTTCGCCTAATATGTTTAATATAAGGCTAAAAATAGCTGAAATTTCTTCTCAAAACTAGCAAAAAATTAAAACAAATTTGGGATGCAACAGTGCCATTATGGCAAATTCAATTTGCAATCTTTACAAGAAACTTAATTTACATTTATATGAATCAAGAAAAATTTACCGACAAAGCTCAACAAATGTTGATCGATGCTCAAAACATTGCACTTAATTTTTCTCATCAAAAAATTTCGGTCGAACATCTTTTGCAAGCAATGTTGCAAGATGAAGATCGGCTGGTAGAAAAAATCATCGCTTTGTGTGATGGTAATATCAAAATGTTGCAACTAGAAATTTCTGATTTATTAAAAAATGCTACTTCTGTGAGTGGTCAAAATTCTGCCACTCCAGTTGTTGCTGTTGAGCTGGCGAGAGTTTTGTCTGTGTGCGAAAAAATTGCTAATCAATATCAAGATCAATTTGTGTCGGTAGAAATTTTATTGCAGGCCATAACAGAAGATGTTCATAACAATGCCAGTAAGGCTTTAAAAAATGCTGGTATTAGCCTTGTTGCCCTCAAAGAGGCAATTAAAAAAATGAGAAATGGCAAAAAAGCCACTTCTGCTTCTGCAGAAAGCACTTATCGTTCTCTTGAAAAATTTGCGCAAAATCTCACCTTAAAAGCCAAAGAGGGCAAGATTGATCCTGTAATTGGTAGAGATGAAGAAATTAGAAGGGCAATGCAAGTTTTATCGAGAAGAACCAAAAATAATCCAGTTTTAATTGGGCATGCAGGAGTTGGCAAAACCGCCATTGTTGAGGGTTTGGCGAGTAGAATTGTTAATGGCGATGTTCCTGACAGTTTAAAAAATAAAAAAATTATGGCTCTTGATATGGGGGCGCTAATTGCAGGGGCAAAATTTCGTGGTGAATTTGAAGAGCGATTAAAAGCGGTGTTAAACGAAGTTGAAAATAGCGAAGAAATAATTTTATTTATCGATGAATTGCATTTATTGATAGGAGCTGGCAAAACCGATGGAGCGATGGATGCTTCTAACTTGCTAAAACCAGCTTTGGCAAGAGGTGATTTACATTGTATTGGTGCAACAACTCTTGATGAATATCGCAAATATATTGAAAAAGATCCTGCTTTAGCTAGAAGATTTCAGGCGATTTATACCAAAGAACCCTCGGTTTCTGATACTATTTCGATACTTCGAGGTATCAAAGAAAAATATGAAGTGCATCATGCAATCAAAATAAAAGATTCAGCATTAGTGGCGGCGGCGGTGATGTCGGATCGCTACATTACCGATCGTTTTTTGCCAGACAAGGCAATAGATTTAATTGATGAAGCGGCTAGTGCATTAAAAATTGAGGTTGATTCTAAACCCCAAAATTTAGACGAGTTGGATCGTAAAATTATTCAATTAAAAATAGAATTATCGGCATTAAAAAAAGAAGAAGATGCTTTATCACAAGAAAAAGTTGCCAAAATTGGGGCAGAACTTGTTGAGTTAGAAAAAAAATCAAGCGAAATATCTTCTTTATGGCAAATAGAAAAGGCGAAAAGAAACAAGGCAAATAACATTAAAAGTGAAATAAATCAAGCCAAATTTGAGCTAGAAAAAGCACAGCGAGAAGGCGATTTGGCTAAGGCTGCCGAATTGAGCTATGGCAAAATTCCTGCTTTGCAAAAAGAATTGCAAGCTATTGAGAGCAGTGCCGAAAACCAGATGCTAAAAGAGGCGATTAACGAAGATGATGTAGCAAGTGTGGTGGCAAAAATTACAGGTATTCCGTTAGAAAAAATTTTGGCTAGTGAAAAAAGTAAATTACTTGATTTAGAAAAAACATTATCTTTGCGAGTTGTGGGCCAAGAAACGGCACTTGCGGCAATTGCTAATGCGGTTCGTCGGTCAAGGGCGGGTTTGCAAGATGGGCAAAAACCGATAGGTTCGTTTTTGTTTTTAGGGGCAAGCGGAGTTGGTAAAACCGAGGTTGCCAAGGCTTTGGCGGAGTTTTTATTTGATGATGAATCGGCAATATTAAGAATAGATATGAGTGAATTTATGGAAAAACATGCAGTTGCCAGATTAATTGGTTCACCTCCCGGATATGTGGGTTTTGAGCAGGGCGGAATCTTAACAGAAGCAGTAAGAAGAAGGCCTTATCAAGTGATTTTATTTGATGAAATTGAAAAAGCTCACAGCGATATTTTTAATTTACTGTTGCAAGTTTTAGATGATGGCAGGTTATCTGATTCTTTGGGAAATGTGGTAAATTTTAGCAACACTATTATTATTCTTACTTCTAATTTAGGCTCTCATTTTTTAAATAATATCAAGCCAGAAGATGCTAATTATGACATCGAAAAAGAATTGGCCTGTAAGCAAATTATGGGTAGTGTAAAGCAACATTTTCGCCCAGAATTTTTAAACAGATTAGATGAAATTGTGATTTTTAATCAATTGTCGGCAAATAATTTAGAGCAAATAGTAGAAAATCAAATTGCCAAACTTAATAATCGACTACACAATCATCATTTGCATATTATTTTAACAACAGAAGCAAAATTATATTTAGTGCAAAAAGGTTACGATTTACAATATGGTGCCCGCCCTTTAAAAAGGCTAATCCAAAGCCAAATTGAAAATTCTTTAGCTAACCAAATTTTAGCAGGAAAAATTAGCAAAGAAGCCCCTATTTTATACAACAACAAGAAAAAATAAAATGATGGGAAATTTTTTTTATTTTGTTGAAAAAATAGGTTTTGTTTAGTCAAAAAATGCTAACAAAATATCTATTTTACTGTATCTATAAAAAAGTTGAAAATTTTTTATAAAACTTGTTGACATTTTAAAAAACATCAATCATAATATTGCTCCTGCAAAGAAGTTTTGAAAAAAACTTTCAAAGTAGAAAAAGTTTTTAGCAATATATTTTAAAGCTAAAACATCTAGCAATTAAATGCTAGACACATCGTAAATAATTTGATATTAGAAAGAATACCGCATTTTAATTAAAGTAAATTTAATTTAAATGTATAATTCAAAATCTCAAGAAAAACCTTAATTTCTTTTACTCAAACACAAGAAACACAGAATTGACTTGCAAATTAATTCTGCACATAGATTTGGATAAATAAGCAAAATAAGGGCATTCGATGGATGCCTTGGCATAGAGAGCCGATGAAGGACGCGACAGGCTGCGATAAGCTTGGGGTAGTTGTCAATAAACTTTGATCCCAAGATCTCCGAATGGGGTAACCCGCTTTCTTTTAGAAAGCATCAATAACTGAATTCATAGGTTATTGAAGATAAACCTAGGGAACTGAAATATCTAAGTACCTAGAGGAAAGGACATCAACAGAGACTCCGTTAGTAGTGACGAGCGAACGCGGATTAGGCCAGTCTTAAAGAATTGTTAATTAGAATAACTTGGAAACGTTAACCATAGTGGGTGATAGTCCCGTATAAGTAAAAACAATTTTTTAAGCAAGAGTAGGGCGGGACACGTGAAATCCTGTCTGAAATCACTTTAATGTGGGGGGTGGACCAGTTCATCCAAGCCTAAGTACTACTCTATGACCGATAGTGAACAAGTACCGTGAGGGAAAGGTGAAAAGAACCCCGATAAGGGGAGTGAAATAGAAACTGAAATCGAATGCCTACAAGCAGTCAGAGCCGGAATGCCGGTGATGGCGTACCTTTTGTATAATGGGTCGGCGAGTTAATTTTGTTGTGCAAGCTTAAGCCGAAAAGGTGTAGGCGTAGCGAAAGCGAGTCTTAATAGGGCGATAAGTACAGCGAATTAGACCCGAAACTAGATGAGCTAGTCATGGCCAGGTTGAAGGTAGGGTAACACCTACTGGAGGACCGAACACGTAACTGTTGCAAAAGTTTGTGATGAGCTGTGATTAGGGGTGAAAGGCTAAACAAATCTAGATATAGCTGGTTCTCTGCGAAATCTATTTAGGTAGGGCGTCATATAATTACTATTGGGGGTAGAGCACTGTCAAGGCTAGGGGGTCCAAAAGACTTACCAAACCTTAACAAACTCCAAATACCAATAAGTTCAATATGGCAGGCAGACAGCGGGTGCTAAGGTCCGTTGTCGAGAGGGAAACAGCCCAGACCATCGTCTAAGGTCCCTAAATTATCACTAAGTGGGAAAGGAAGTGAAGAAGCCAAAACAACCAGGAGGTTGGCTTAGAAGCAGCCATCCTTTAAAGAAAGCGTAATAGCTCACTGGTCTAAATAAGCTTCTTTGCGCCGAAAATGTAACGGGGCTAAAGTGATATACCGAAGACATGGGCTTACTGCATGGTGCAGATAAGCGGTAGCAGAGCGTTGTGTAAGTCTGTGAAGGTGAACCGTTAGGTTTGCTGGAGATATCACAAGTGAGAATGCCGACATGAGTAACGATAAAACGAGTGAAAAACTCGTTCGCCGAAAATCCAAGGTTTCCTGTTT
>JBILTH010000003.1:0-15708 GCA_044371635.1 Rickettsiales bacterium | reverse complement strand
TATTTTTGCAACAATTAATTAACAAAATATTTTTTATGGTAAAAAAAACCACTATTAATAAATCGAGCAATAATGCTGATAAAAAAATTATTGTTAAATCTATAGCTAAAAACAATATTTCTGTTGAAAAAAATATTAAAAATAGTAGTAATAAAAATTTATCTAAATCACAAAATAAAAGTACAGATAACAAAAATGTTTCATCAGTTGAAAATAAGCAAATCAAAGATCCTGACAAAAAAACTGCCAAAGCTATTGCAGTGAGTATAAAAAGCTCTATCCTATCAGAAAAATATCGTTTAATTCAAGGTATTTCTGTAAGTAATATTCGCTATAAAAGAGATGATAATAAAAAAGTTTCCAACACCATCTCTAGCAAATTAAAAAAACTACTCACGATCGGTAAAACACAAGGATTCATTACCTACGAACAAATTGTCGAAAGCACCGATATTCTTCCTGAAGCAAAAAAGTTTAAAAAAATTCTTAACATTTTAAACGAATTTAAAATTCAAATCATTGAAAAAGAAGAAGATCTAGAAAAATTAAGTGAAGAGGGGGTTTTTGGTAGAGATGAAGAAAAATCACAAAAAAGAAGTGAAGATTCTGTTAAAACCTACTTAAAATCAATGAGTAATGTTAAACTTTTAAGTCGTGATGATGAAGTTTCTATTGCGGTAAGAATTGAAGAGGGACGAAATAAAATCATCAGTGCTCTATATCAAAGCCCCATTATTATGAGGCATTTTATTGAATGGTATAATGGTCTATCAAATGGCACTTTATTACTTCGTGATATCATTCGAATAGACGAAACCTATAATTCTGAGCTAGAAGAAATTATCAAAAACAACGATCAACAAATTAATCAATTCGACACATCTGTTGAAGATGTTTCTTCAATCATAGAAGAAGAACAGCTTGACAATTCTGATTTAACAGAAGAAAACATGTTTGAAGATGAAGAGTTGCAAGAAATAGATGAAAGCACCACATCTTTTGTTTCGATGGAAAGAATTCTTATGCCAAAAATGCTAGATATTTTTCAAAAAATAGCGGTTGTTTGTCAAAAAATTATTGATAAATCAGAAAATAAAAACCCTGCACAAATCAAGCAAGATAAAGAAATAAACAAACTAAAACTCGAATTTCAAAAACTTTGCAAAGAAGTAAGTTTTAACGATATCTTAATTAAGGCCTTAATCGATCAACTCTACGAAGCTCAACAAAAGCTTTTATCTATTGAAATCGAATTGTTAAAATATGCCCAATCTTTTCAAATTGATAAAATAGATTTCTTACGTCATTATCAAAATTTTAATCAAGATTGGCTTTCATATATAGGAAAAATCACTGTGCCAAAATGGCAAAAATTTTATCAAGAAGGTAAAGATAAAATCAAAAATTCTCTTATTAGAATTGCTAAATTTAACAAAATTATGGGTTTAGAAATTGTTGATTTTAAAAAAATGATAAGCGATCTGCGATATAGTCAAGAAGCCGAAGCTAAAGCCAAAAAAGAAATGATCGAGGCAAATTTAAGACTAGTTGTTTCTATTGCCAAAAAATACACTAATCGAGGCTTGCAGTTTCTCGATCTTATTCAAGAAGGAAATATTGGTTTAATGAGAGCGGTTGATAAATTTGAATATAAAAGAGGTTATAAATTTTCTACTTATGCCACATGGTGGATTAGACAAGCAATTACAAGAGCTATCGCCGATCAATCTCGCACTATCAGAATTCCTATTCACATGGTTGAAACTATTAATAAAATTGTCAAAACATCAAGACAGCTCACGCAAGAATTTGGTAGAGCACCAGATGCCCAAGAAGTTGCCGATAAATTATTAATGCCTGTCGATAAAGTGCGCAAAGTATTAAGAACTTCTAAAGATCCTGTAAGTCTTGAATCTCCTCTATCTAGCGATGATGAAGAGAGTGTTTTGGGCGATTTTATCGAAGACAAAACAGCGGTTTTGCCTTTTGATGCCGCATCTAATTCAAAATTGAAAGAACTCACTTCACAAATTTTATCTTCTCTCACTTCTCGAGAAGAAAGAGTTTTGCGCATGAGGTTTGGCATTGGTATGGTAACCGACTACACTCTCGAAGAAGTTGGTAAGCAGTTTTCGGTGACTCGAGAAAGAATAAGGCAAATAGAAGCGAAAGCTCTCAAAAAACTGCAACATCCAAAAAGAGCAAAATTGCTAAAAAGTTTCTTACAAGATGCTTAAACCTGCACCTCTTACCATTGCAATTGATGGCACAGCATCTTCTGGAAAAGGCACTTTATCAAAAATGCTTGCCAATCATTTTTCGTTGCCATATTTAAATACAGGAGCCATATATAGAGCTATTGCTTTTAGAATAGCAAACAACAACATTTCTTGCAATATTAACATCGAAAACTTTGCTTCATATCTAGATGTTTTATGCTTAAATCTTAATGCCGATGAACTCGAAAATAATTGTATTTTTTCTGAAGAAATTGGTTCTATTGCTTCTATAATTGCCAAAAATGCAGAATTAAGACAAAATCTTTTTTTATGGCAACAGCAATTTATAGAAAAATCAATACAAACTCATAATGGTTGCCTTTTAGATGGTCGTGATACCACAACCATTATTTGCCCTCAAGCGCGTTATAAATTTTTCATTACTGCAAATTTAAAAATTAGAGCAGAAAGAAGGCAAAAACAACTCTCTAAACCTGATTTTACAAATGTTTTTAACCAATTAAAACAACGTGACGAAAACGATTTTCAACGTGTGGTCGCTCCTTTAAAAGTTGCTCATGATGCCTTTATTATCGACAATTCTTATCTTAATATTAATCAAGGCTTTGTGTTGGCTTTATCTTTAATAAATCTTGCAATATGAATTTAATCCCTATTAAAAACTGTTTAATTTCAGTCTACAACAAAACTGGTGTGCTAGAATTTGCACAATTTTTAGCCAAAAACAATATCAATATAATTTCTACTGGTGGCACTTTTAATTTATTAAAACAACACAATATTAAAGTTTCTGAAGTGGCCGATTTTACAGGTTTTCCAGAAATTCTTGATGGCAGAGTAAAAACTTTACATCCCAAGGTTCATGGTGGCTTGTTAGCAATCAACAACAATTCTTTGCATCAACAACAAAGTTTAGAAAATGATTTAACTAGTATAGATTTACTCGTGGTTAATCTCTACCCTTTTTTAGAAACTGTGGCAAAAACTAATTCTCACGAAGAAATAATAGAAAACATAGATATTGGCGGGCCGGCAATGATTCGTTCTGCTGGTAAAAATTTTGCCTTTAAAACAGTAATAACACAACCAGAGCAATACTTTTTATTGCAAGAAGAATTGCAAAAAAACAACTTCTGCACCAGTTTAACTTTTCGCCAACAAATGGCAACACAAGCTTTTTGCCATATTGCTAATTATGATTTGGCAATTGCCAATTGGTTTAATCAACAAAATATAGAAAATCTCAATATTGTTGCTTCTTTAAGACAAAATTTGCGTTATGGCGAAAATTCTCATCAAAAAGCTTGGCTTTATAGCAACAACACAAAATTTGGTTTAGCAAATGCAAAAGTTTTACAAGGAAAAGAGCTCAGCTACAACAACTTTAACGATGCCGAATCGGCATTATCGCTGGTAAGTGAATTTTCTCAACCGGCTTGTGTAATTGTTAAGCACAATAATCCTTGTGGTGTGGCGGTTGATAACAATATTTCACAAGCTTTTCGCAATGCATTTTTTGCCGACAGTAAAAGTGCTTATGGTGGTATTGTTGCTTTCAATCAAACTATCGATCTTACAACCGCTTTAGCAATTGCTCCTATTTTTTTTGAGGTTATTATTGCCCCAAATATAACAAAAGAAGCTCAAGAATTGTTGGTAAGCAAAAAAAATTTACGAGTTTTATTAATAGAAAACACTAACAATAATATAGCAAATGTTTTGCACATAAAATCTATTAGTGGTGGATATTTAGTGCAAGAAATTGACAATATTACACCAAAATTACATGATTTAAATCAAATGTCAAAAAAACAACTCACAGAAACAGACTTATTACAATTGTTATTTGCTCTTACGGTTTGTAAACATGTAAAATCAAATGCTATTGTGGTGGCAAATAATTATCAAACTTATGGCATAGGAGTTGGGCAAACTAATCGAGTCGATTCTTGTCTTTTAGCCTGTCAAAAAGCTCAAAAATTTTCTCAAGAAGATAAAATTGTTGATATGGCAAGAGGTTCTTTTTTGGCATCAGATGCTTTTTTTCCATTTGCCGACAATATTGAAGTTGCGCATCAATATGGCATCAAGGGGATTGTTGCCCCTGCAGGCTCAATTCGAGATCAAGAAGTAATAAATAAGGCCAAAGAATTAGAAATTGCTTTATATTTTATTCATACTAGGCATTTTCGCCACTAAATAATTTATTATTTTTTATGCAACTAAATAGAAGTATTTCAACTGGTGCAATAGGTGTTGCCAATGTTCCTTAGCCATTATGGCACTGTTACATCCCAAATTTGTTTTAATTTTATCAAATATTTCATCTGAAAAAACTCTTGCAAAAAAGAAGTTGTTTTTTATAATTTATTGATAAATTATACCATTTATCATCTTTAAATAAAATATCCAAGTTAGAATTGCAAAATATCAGCATATCTTTATAGATGATAAACTTTATTTTAGGTATTTAAATTTTATTTGTGTTTATGTTGCAAAATCAATCAAATTCTAAAAATATTACCATTAATTTTGGTCCTCAACATCCTGCAGCTCATGGGGTGTTAAGATTAATACTTGAACTTGATGGTGAGGTTGTTACCAGAGCCGATCCACATATTGGCTTGTTGCATCGAGGCACTGAAAAATTAATTGAATATAAAAACTATTTACAAGCTGTTCCATATTTTGACAGGCTCGATTATGTTTCGCCAATGTGTCAAGAACATGCTTTTGCTTTGGCGGTTGAAAAACTTTTAGGATGTCAAGTGCCATTAAGAGCAAAATTTATTAGGGTTTTGTTTTCTGAACTCACTAGAATTTTAAATCATATAATGAATATAACCACACAAGCTCTTGATGTTGGCGCCATGACTCCTTTATTATGGTTATTTGAAGAAAGAGAAAAAATAATGATATTCTACGAAAAAGTTTCTGGCTCTAGAATGCATTCTGCTTATATTCGTCCAGGTGGAGTTGCTCTTGATTTGCCAATTGGTTTGTTAGCAGAAATAGAAACTTTTACTTCTGAATTTGGGGCAAAAATAGATAATCTAGAAAATTTGCTAAACGATAACCGTATTTTTAAACAAAGATTAGTTGATATTGGTTTAGTTTCGGCACAACAAGCACTCGATTGGGGTTTTTCAGGGCCAATGTTACGAGGTTCTGGAATCGCTTGGGATCTGAGAAAAAATCAACCATACGAAATTTATAACGAACTAGATTTTGATATTCCAATTGGTAAAAATGGCGATTCTTATGATCGCTATTTAATTCGAGTACAAGAAATGCGAGAATCTCTAAAAATAATTATGCAATGCATTACTAAAATTCCTGATGGTCCAATTTTTTGCGACGACCCTAAAATTGCCCCTCCAACTAGAGAAAATATGAAACAATCAATGGAAAGCTTGATAACTCATTTTAAACTCTTTACCGAAGGCTACAAAGTGCCTGCTGGCGAAGTTTATGCCGCAGTTGAGGCTCCCAAAGGTGAGTTTGGTGTTTATTTAATTTCAGATGGCACAAGCAAGCCTTATCGTTGCCGTTTAAGGGCTCCTGGTTTTGCTCATTTGCAAGGTTTAGAATTTATGACAAAAGGTCATTTATTAGCAGATGTTGTTACAATAATCTCAACACAAGATATTGTTTTTGGTGAAATAGATCGTTAATTTATGCTAGTTTTTACTACTATTAGTCATTTACAATCTTTTTTATCTCAACAATCAAATAAAAAAGTTGCTTTGGTTCCAACAATGGGTGCTTTGCATTTTGGTCATCTATCTTTAATTAAGAAAGCAAAGACAGTGGCTCAAATTGTCGTGGTTAGTATTTTTGTTAATAAAAAACAATTCAACAATTTGCAAGATTATCAATCTTATCCTAAAAATTTATCTGCCGATCTTAATTTATTGCAAGAACAACAAATTGATGCGGTTTTTGCCCCAGATTATGCCGAAATGTTTGCCAACAACGAAGATAATTTTACTATTTTTCTTGCTGATAGCTTAAATAATTGTTTATGTGGCAAGTTTCGCTCTCAACATTTTAATGGTGTGTGTCTTATTGTTGCCAAGCTTTTCAATATTGTTAAACCTCATTTTGCCATTTTTGGCGAAAAAGATTTTCAGCAACTTACCATTATTAAAAAAATGGTTGATTATTTTAATTTTGATCTCAAAATTATTGCTAGCCCAACTATAAGAAACAATAACGGTTTAGCACTTTCTTCGCGTAATAGCTTATTATCAACAAATGGTCTGTTGTTGGCAAGTAAAATATATCAAGCTTTGTTGGAAATAACAAAAAATACAACACAAATTGAAAATGTTAAAAATAAATTATTAACACAAGGTTTTAGTAAAATAGAATATCTCGAAATTAGAGATTCTCAAAATCTTAATTTAATTGATCCTAATAAATTTTTTGCCCAACAACAGGCTCGTGTTTTTATTGCGGCGATATTAGAAAATGTAAGGCTAATTGATAATCTTGCTATTTCATAAATTCTTTTTTTCAAAAAAATTGTTTGGTATTAATAAATAATATTCGCCTTTTTCATACATTGCCGAAGCCTTTTCTTCTGCTTTGGCACCGCTACCAAAAAAAATATCTCCTCTGCCTAATCCCTTAATTGCAGATCCAGTATCTTGTGCTAGCATTAATTTATGAAAATTTTGTTTTTTAATTGCTACCCATAATAAACTACCATAAGAAATAATGTCATCATCAATTGCCAACGATCTTTCAGAGGTAAGTGGTACCCCAAAAGAACCTAGCACCTCTTTTTTATTTGAGAGAGAAAAGAAAATATAAGAAGGATTAAGATTAAAAATTTCTGTTTGTATTTCTGGATTTTGTTGAAGATATTGTTTGATATTAAGTGGATTAATATTTTCTAAGGTTAAAATTCGATTATTTAACAAATAGTTGCCTATTGCCACAAACTGTTGATTGTTTTTTCCAGCATAAACTAGTTTTATTTGGTGATTATTAGGCAAAATAATTGTGGCAGAGCCTTGAATATGAGTAAAAAATAAATCGACAGCATTATCTACATAAAGCAATTCGAGTTTTTTATTATTTAAAGCACCATCATTAATTTGTTGTCTAGTAGTTTTAAAATTAAACCATTTGTTGTTTGGTAAGCCATAAACAGCATATTTATATCGAGTATCTTTTTTATAACTACCAAATAAAGTTGCTTCGTAGTATCCCGTAAATAATTTATTTTCTTGTTTGCCCTCAATTTTAAAAACCCGAAACCAATTTTCAAAAAAATTTTTGGCTTGTTGATTGCTTAAAGTGCTAACCACTTCGGCAATTTGACAAACATCTTGATAATGAGCAGGAGTGATGTTTATGATTGAGCCTTTCATTGATTTTTTTTGTTCTAAATTTGCCATTTTATGACAAGAATGTAAAAATGCTTGCAAAGCCTCTAAATGATTATCTTGTTGCCAATTATATAATTGTGAAAAATCTAGTTCTGTTAGGGTAAAATTATTGTTTTTAATGACAGCTTTTTTTTTTAAAAAACAACTGTTTAAAGTAATAAAAATAAGAATTAAAGAAAATATTTTGCTAATCATTGTTTTAACTAAGAATTTTGATTGAAAATTAAGATAAGTTTAGTAAAATGATTATTATTTTCAAATTAAAATTAAGTTTATGTCTTTAAAATGTGGCATTGTAGGGTTGCCAAATGTTGGTAAATCAACTCTATTCAATGCTTTAACTCAAACCATTACTGCTGAAGCGGCGAATTATCCATTTTGCACCATCGAGCCCAATTTAAGTATAGTAAATGTACCAGATGAAAGACTCGATCAATTAGCAAAAATTGCAGGATCTGCACAAATAATTCCTGCACAAATTGAGTTTGTTGATATTGCTGGCTTGGTAAAAGGTGCTAGCAAAGGCGAGGGTTTGGGTAATCAATTTTTAGCTCATATTAGAGAGGTTGATGCTATTATAAATGTGGTGAGATGTTTTGAAGATAACAATATTATTCATGTTGAAAACTCAATCGATCCTATTCGTGATATCGAGCTAATACAATTAGAATTAGTGATTGCCGATTTAGATAGTCTTGAAAAAAGGCTTCCTACTATAGAAAAAAAAGCTAAAACCGATAAAGATTTATTTATTCAAGTTGAATTAATAAAAAAAATAATTGTAGTATTAAGTGAAGGAAAATTGGCTAGTAGTCTTGTTTTACAAGATCTAGAAGCGCAAAAAATAGTTAAAAACTTACAACTTATTACTGCTAAACCACAATTATTTGTTTGTAATTTATCTGAGCAAGAAATAGCTGGAAATAAACATTCGCAAGCAGTTTTTGATTATTGCCAAAAAAATAATTATGTTTGTTTAAATATTTCTGCTCAAATTGAAGCAGAAGTTGCCTCTCTTGATAGTTTAGCAGAGAAACTCGAATATCTTAAAGCGGCGGGTCTTAATCAAACTGGTTTATCACAAATTATTAAAGCAGGGTTTAGTTTATTAAATTTAATTTCTTTTTTTACCGTAGGCCCAAAAGAATGTCATAGTTGGGTGTTGCAAAAAGGTTTAACCGCTCCAAAAGCTGCAGGTGTTATTCATACCGATTTCGAAAAAGGTTTTATCAGAGCCGAAACTATTTCTTATCAAGATTATCTTAAATTTCAAGGCGAAGAAGGATGTAAAAATGCTGGCAAATTAAGACTAGAAGGTAAAGAATATATAGTGCAAGATGGCGATGTTTTTCATTTTCGTTTTACTAATTAATTTTTTATTTTATTTATGCAAGATCTTATTGGTTACGATCAAATTGTTGAAAATTCAATGCGGGTAGTTATTTATGAAGTGTTGCAAAAAGTTGCCATCAATGGTTTGCCAGGTAAACACTATTTTTTAATTGGTTTTCTCACAAAATTTCCAGGGGTAAAAATTGCTAAACACTTGCTTGAAAAATATCCAGAAGAAATGACTATTGCCATTCAGTTTCAATTTAAATCTATGTTGGTAGAGCCAGATCATTTTCGCATAATATTATTTTTTGCTGGAGCACCAGAACTACTGTTAATTCCCTATAAAGCAATCACTTCTTTCTCTGATCCTTCAATAAATTTTTCTTTAAAATTTAATGCCGAATACACTGAAGACGAATTATCAGATCTAGAAAAACTTGATTCTGCTAACTCACAACCTACAAATAATTTATCAGAACAATCGCCAATTTCAGGCTCTTCCAACATTATTTCATTTTCTGATTTTCGTGATAAACCTAAAAAAACTTAATTATGTTTTTAATGATTACACTTTTCATCTTGTTAACTTATCTAATAGGAAGCATTCCTTTTGGTTTGTTGCTAGCAAAAATTTTTGCCTCTACCGATATACGTAATTTTGGCTCAAAAAATATTGGTGCTACCAATGTTAATAGAATTTTAGGTAGAAAACTTGGTTTTGCAACTTTTGCACTCGATGCTAGCAAAGGTATATTACCCATTATATTTGTTAAATATTTTTTAAATCTCGACACTGATCTTGAATTTAATAAAACAATAGAAATTATTTTTGCTACGGTGGCGGTTTTAGGGCATATGTTTTCTATCTATCTCAAATTTAGAGGAGGTAAGGGAGTGGCAACTTTTTTGGCTTGCACTTTGGTTTTGCAACCTTTTTTAGGTTTTTTTGGTTTGTTTATATGGGTTTGTTGCTATTTTATTTTTAAAATTTCTTCAATTGCAGGTATTGTTGCTTGTTTATCGATTGGCTTATTTGCAGGTTTTTTTGGTTTTAATTTAGGGCAGCATTTATTGTGGCTTATATTATCAATTTTGATTGTGGTTAAACACTGGCAAAACATCTTGCGCTTAATTAAAAAAACTGAAAAATAATATGGTTAAATTAGTAGTTGCCCTCGATTTTTCAAATGTCGATTCGGCACTCAAATTAGTTGATAAACTTGGTTCTGCTGTTGATTTTTATAAAATTGGGCTTGAATTAATGATGACAAAAAATTATTTTTCATTACTTTCTGCTCTAGAGAAAAGACAAAAAAAAATTTTTGCCGATCTAAAACTATATGATATTTCGCAAACTGTAGCTAAAGCTATCGCAAATCTTACTCAATATAACATCGAGCTTCTTACTATTCACACTGCTAGCACCGAAATCATGCTTACCGCTAATGAAAATAAAAAACATATTAAAATTATTGGTGTCACTGTTCTTACTAGTCTTGATAAACATAATCTACTTGAAATGGGTTTTGATCCTAATTTAACCGTTGAAAATTTAGTTTACAAAAAAACTAAATTAGCTTTAGAATGTGGTTTAGATGGTGTGGTTGCCTCTGCTCTTGAGGCTTTGGTGTTAAGAAAAAATTTTGGTAATAATTTTGCTATCGTAACTCCTGGTATTCGCTTTGCAAACAACGAAAATGAAGATCAAAAAAGAGTTGCTACTGTTGAGTTTGCTATTCAAAATGGCTCTTCGCATTTAGTTGTTGGTAGGCCAATCACTGCTAGCTCTAATCCTATTGCGGTAGTTGAAAATATTAACAAAATTATTTATGCAACTCACACAAATATTATCCAAAATTGATATTAATTATAAATTATTTACCAATCATTCAAGCCAAAACGAAATTTCGGCAATAGTTAGCAGGGCAGATTTTGCAATAAAAAATAGTATTTTTGTTGGCTTGCTTGGTTTAAAAATTGATGGAGCAAGTTTTAGTGAGCAAGCCATTAAAAATGGGGCAAGCACTATTATTGTTGATGAAAATTCTAATTATTGTTATCAACATTTATTACAAAAACATCAAATCAATATTATTGTTGGAGATGCTAAAAAATTGCTGATGGCATTGTTGCCGATATTCTATCATTCTTTACCTAGGCATCTGTATGCCATAACTGGCACAAATGGCAAAACTTCTGTTGTAGATTATATTAGACAAATATTAGGGTTATTGAAAAAAAAATCAGCATCAATTGGCACCATTGGCATTAAAACTAATTTTGAATGCAAAAGTGATTTTTGGCAAACCAATCTTACCACTCCAGATTTGGCTTCGTTATATCATAATTTAGCTTTATTAAAACAGCAAGGAGTTGATGATGTGGCAATTGAAGCTAGTTCTATTGGTTTAGAACAAAATCGTTTAGCAAACTTGCCGTTTAGTGTGGGTTGTTTTACTAACTTTAGCCAAGATCATCTCGATTATCATGGCGATATGCAGCATTATTTTACTAGTAAAATGTTATTATTTTCAGATTTACTTACTGCAAAAAATATTGCTATTTTAAATGCCGATATTGCAGAATATCAACAAATATTGCAAGTTTGTCATAAAAATAATTTACAAGTTGCTAGTTATGGTAAAAATATTGCCGATTTGCAACTTATTAGTTTTATAAATAATCAATTAATGTGGCAATATCAACAACAAAAATATGTGGCAACTTTTTTACCTCAAGGGCAGTTTCAAGCTTATAATCTCTTATGTGCTTTGCTCTCTGTCTCAAAAAAACACAATATTTCAGCAAATCAAATGCAATTTATTGCCAGTAATTTATCTAAAATTGAAGCTCCTCAAGGCAGAATGCAGTTGATTGGCATTTATAATCAAGCTAAAATTTTTATTGATTTTGCTCATTCTCCCGATGGTCTGCTTAATGTTTTGTCTGCGGCAAAGCAAGTATCACACAATAGGCTTTTGGTGCTTTTTGGTTGCGGTGGCAATCGTGATATAGCAAAAAGACCACTAATGGGAAAAGTATGCTCTGATTTAGCAGATGTGGTGATTGTAACTGATGATAATCCGAGATTAGAAGATGCTGGTCAAATTCGTCAACAAATTTTGCAGGGTTGTAATTTAGCTAAAACCATCGTAATTGCTAATCGACAAACCGCCATAAAGCAAGCAATAGCAATGCTTTTGCCTAATGATATTTTAATTTTAGCAGGTAAAGGACATGAGAAATATCAAATTATAAAAAATCAATATTTACCTTTTGATGAAGAGAAAATTGTGCTTAATGCAATTTCTCCATAATGTGTTATAATCATAAATATGCTTAATCCAAATTATCAACTCGATTTTCAAGATTTATATCAACCAGCAGGACTAAAAAAAGTTCATGCTAGTTTTTTAACTTTTTTAGCAAATAAAAACTCATCTTTGGCCACTTTTTACAATGAAAATTTATATTTTAACTCTGATGTTTTAATTGAGCTTGCCATTATCACTCAAGAGTTTTTGCTTGATTTATTTAATCTTTCTCAAGAAAATCAGCAATTGCAAAATAAAAATTTAGCTTTCAACTTAATTTATCAAGCAAGGTTAAATTATATCCAGCGTTATATTGCCAAAAATTTTAGCCCAGATTTTGTTACAAATTTTAGCCCAGATATCGCTTTACAATGCTTGCATAATCTCGAAATATCTAGCATCAACATTATTGATATCGAATTAAATATTGCCAAAAAAATTATCAACAATAATATTAATGAAAACTTACAAACCTATTGTTTGTGGGCTTTGTTTAGTAAAGAAGGACAAAAAAAACATCAACACGGAGCATTGTTTATTTTGCCTAAAAAATTAGATCAGCATAATTTACTTGATTTTTCTTTGTTTAACACTCAACCAAGAAAAGATTTTAGTCTGTGTAGTAATTTTGTAAGTTCTGCTAAAATTATGATAGAAGCTAATTATTGCCTGCATTGTCATAAGCAAAAAAAAGATTCTTGTCGCACAGGTTTGTTTCAAAAAAATAGCACAGAAATTAAACAAAATGAGTTGGGAATGTCTTTAACAGGATGTCCGTTGGGACAAAAAATATCAGAGATGAATTATTTAAAAAGCAAAGGTTTAACAATTGCTAGTTTAGTGTTGGCAACTCTTGATAACCCTCTATTAGCAGGCACTGGTCACCGCATTTGTAATGATTGTGCCAAATCTTGCATTTTTCAACAGCAAGATCCTGTTGATATTCCGCAAATAGAAACTGCTATTTTACAAGAAGTTTTATCGTTGCCTTATGGTTTTGAAATCTATTCTCTGCTTACTCGTTTTTGCCCATTAAATAAGCAATTTTCTGTTGCAAAAGATTTTACCAATAAAAAAGTGTTAATTTGTGGTATGGGCCCTGCTGGATATACTTTGGCTCATTATTTGCTAAATTGCGGGCATGAAGTAGTGGCAATTGATGGTTTAAAAATTGAGCCTTTGTCAACTTCGATTGTGGGGCGCGATATTTATGGCAATAAAACTAGCTTTTCTGCAATTAAATATTGGAAAATGCAAGATTTAAACAATCGCTCAATCAATGGTTTTGGTGGAGTTGCCGAATATGGGATCACCACTCGCTGGAATAAAAACTTTCTTGATATTATTTATGTTTTATTGGCACGCAGAAGTAATTTTTATTTATATTCGGGCATTAGGTTTGGCTCTTCTATTACAAGCAAAATAGCTTTTCAACTTTATGGTTTTTCACATATTGCCATGTGTTTTGGAGCAGGAAGACCAAATTTTTTAGATTTACCTAATAATTTTGCCAAAGGAGTAAGATTGGCTTCTGATTTTTTGATGTCTCTTAATTTGGGAGCTTATCAAGATCAAATATTTAGTAATTTACAATTGCAGCAACCAATTGTGGTTGTTGGTGGAGGGCTTACCGCTATTGATGTGGCTTGTGAGGCAAAGGTTTATTATCAAGTGCAGGTGCAAAGATTTGCCAAAAAATTACAAAATCTTAATTATGAGCAGTTTTTTGCCAAACTCGATCTTGAAGAAAAACAAATTGCCACACAATTTTTACAAGATGCTAGTTTGCTTGCAAATCAACAATTAAAAACTAATGTTAGCATTGTATATAGAAAAGAAATAAATAAATCTCCTGCTTATGCACTAAACGATCTAGAAGTGCAACAGGCAATTAATCAGGGTATAAACATTATTGAAAAACAAGAAATTATAAAAATTATTACCAACGAATTTGGAGCGGTGTGTGCTGTAATGTTAAGTGATAATACAATAATTTCTTGTAAAGCTCTTATTTTTGCCACAGGAACTTCTGCCAATATTTCTCCTGCATTAAGCGATAATTTGCCCTTGCCACACAATCAGTGCAATTTTACTTTTGCACAATTGCCAACAAGTATGCAACAAGTTTTTGCCAATCTGCCTAATTTTATCAATCAAATTAATTATAAAAACTATCAAGCCATAAGTTTTTTTGGCGATCTACATCCACAGTTTTCTGGTAGTGTGGTTAAGGCAATGGCGAGTGCCAAGCAAGGTTATATGCAGATTGATTGGTTATTACAGCAAAGATCGGTCAAACCAGCTAAAATAAAACATCAAGACGATTTTTTAACTAAAATACACAGCATTAAAAGATTGTCAAAAAGTGTAATGCAGATCAAGATTTATGCGCCGTTATTGGTAAAAAATACCAAACCTGGACATATTTTTCGACTACAAAATTATCGAGCATTTGCGAAACAAAATCATCAGCAACATCTTTTAATGGAAGGAGTGGCAGTAACTGCTATTGGCATTAATAAGAAAAGCAAAATAATCACAGGAATGGTTCTTGAAACAGGTGGTTCAACTAGTTTAATTGCCAATTTTCAACCAGACGATCCTTGTGTTTTTATGGGTCCAAGTGGCGAGCCAACAAATATTGTAACAAATCAACAAGTATTGTTAATTGGAGGTGGTAGAGGCAATCAACCACTCACTGCTTTAGCTAAATTGTTCCAAAAAAATGGTTGTAAAGTTTTCTTTTTTGCAGGTTATGAAAGTGAAGAAGATATTGCAAATTATACTAAAATGCAAAAATCTTGTCACCAACTTTTTATTGCCACTAAGCAACCTAGCAAGTTTTTTTGTGGTAATTCTACAGATTTAGTCGAAAATTATTTTAGCAATCACAAACATCAAAAAATTGATTATATTTTTACTATTGGCAACAATCATATGATGGATAAAGTAGCACAATTAAGAAAAAATATTGCAACATTAAAACAAGCAGAAATGGCTGTGGTAAGTTTAAATTCCCCAATGCAATGTATGTTAAAAGGGGTTTGTGGACAGTGTTTGCAAAAAAGATATACACAAAATGGAATAGAATATTTTTTTGCTTGTGCTAGTCAAGATCAAAATTTAGATGTTTTTGATTTTACACAACTTCATAGTCGATGCAAACAAAATTCGTTGCTAGAAAAAATAAGCAATATCGATTATACCATTTCCCATTTATAGATTGAAAATGGAAAATGGTATATATAATATTGATTAACTTTTTAAGTTAAAATGTATAAAATCTTATATTGCTTTTTCCATGTTTTGTTGCCCTAATAACTGATTTATACTCATTTCATTTTCTAATTAACTATCAGAACAAATATTCATCACAACATCTTTTGTTAAATTTTTGATAAACTCATAAATTTTATCTTC
>JBILTH010000086.1:0-4633 GCA_044371635.1 Rickettsiales bacterium | reverse complement strand
TCTCTTGGATAAGCTATTTTGGTGTAAAATTCAGAAAATTTATAAATATCTTCAACTATTATTTCGATATCTGTTTGCTGATTCTCAACATATATTTTAAATTCTTCATAAACATTGTTCTCATTGGGAATTATGCCGTTGTTTGTTATTGTGAGATAATCGCGAAAAAAACGATTAAAAATTGTATCTTCATCTTTTGAATTTTTTGAACTAGAGCTAAATTTTTTTTCTAGAGGTTGCCAATATTTTTTGTATATTGTTTCTTGTTGCTGTGGAGGCAATTTCATTAAAAGAAAATTTCTAATTAAATCTGCTTGTGATAATTTTAAACCAGTAGAATTTAAGCTTTCAAAGATAAGTTGCGGATCATCATGCTTAAGATCTAAAACAACATCAACTATTTTAAGCATTCTAATACCTGTAGAAATAATATCTAAATCATCGATTTTTTTTAAAAGTTCTTGAAATAATTCAAAATTTTATTTAATTCTTATAGATTCAATTTTGTTGTTATTGTTATCTATAATGTTAATCAAAGAAGACTTGTCTTTGTCGGTAAGTAATATTTTATAATATAGATTGCTGTCTTTATGACGATTAATTAAATAACATTCTTTCCATTCTGTAGCTCTTTTTTTACTTTGTTGTGCTAAAATCATTGCTGAAACCAATAATAAAATGGTGGTTATTCTTTGTTGTCCATCGATAACAGTATTTATAGATACTTCTTGTTTTTCACTATTTTGAAATCTAACTATCGATCCAATGAAATGTTCGCGACTATTTTGGCCAGCATTTTTGATATCTTGCCATAATTTTTCGCACTGTTTCTTTTGCCAACTATAAGGTCTTTGATAAATTGGAATGGTAAATTGATGATTTTCTGCGAATAATATTTCTGTTAACGATCTTTGATGTGCATGCATAACCTATTTAACTTCTGTAATCTTTGTTGATTTTGATATATTCTTCGTTAAGGTCGCAAGTCCAGGCAATGAAAGAGGCATAGCCCAAGCCTAAATTGACGGTGATTTTTACCTCGTTGCCAGTGAGATATTGATGCACTAATTTTTCAACATAGTCGGGGTGCTTGGCTCCTTGCAAGGTGAGGGGGTGGTCGCCGATTTTGATTAACAAGGTTTCAGGCAAGGCCTCTTGGCACGATTTGCCTACCGCCATAACAATTCGGCCCCAGTTAGGATCGGCTCCTGCGATGGCAGTTTTAACCAAAGGCGAGTTGGCAATAGCCATTGCCACTTGCTTGGCTTGTATTTTGTTGCTGGCTCCTTCTACTGAAATTTCGATGAGTTTTTTTGCCCCTTCGCCATCAACCACAATCAGTTTTGCCAAGTCGAGCATTAACTCGCCTAGGGCTTGTTTGAAAGAATGTAGGTGAGGGTTGTGAGAATTGTTTATTTCGTGATGTTTAGCGGTTTTGGTGGCAAATAATAAAACGGTGTCGTTAGTTGATTGATCAGAATCAACGGTGATAGCATTAAAACTATTTTCGTTGGCTTCTTGTAAAAGTTGCTGTAAAGTGTTTGAGCAAATGTTGGCATCGGTAAAAATAAAGGCTAGCATTGTTGCCATATTTGGGGCAATCATGCCAGAACCTTTGGCAAAACCAATGATGCTTACATTTTTACCTTCGATGTCGCAAAATTTGGTGATTAATTTTGGCTTGGTATCGGTGGTTAAAATACTTGACGAAGCCTCTTGCCAAGCTTGTTGAGTGTTGTTTAAATTGTTAAGTAATAAGGGCAGGGCATCAATTATTAACTGTTGGTTTAATTGCTCACCAATAACTCCTGTTGAGGCAACAAAAACTTCTTCGGGGTGGCAGTTTAATTTGGCGGCTAATGCTTGAGCGGTTGATTTTACAACTTCTTCACCTTGTTTGCCTGTAAAGGCATTAGCATTGCCAGCATTAACAATAAGTGCTTTTGCAGTTTTTTTAGAGTTTTTTTTAGTAATGTTTTGCTTGCACCAAACCACAGGATAAGCAGGCATAGAAGAGTTGGTAAAAACTCCTGCAACATTTACTACAGAAGAAAAAACAATAAGCAAAAGATCGTTGCGATTTTTATATTTAATACCGCAGTTAGCACTGGCTAATTTGATGTTGGCAAGCATTTTAGATAAGATTAAGATTTTTCATTTCTTGCTGAATTTTTTGTTGCGATTCTAAAGTTGGCAAAACCAAAGGCAAACGAATTTCGGGCTTACACAAACCAAGCAAACTGCATGCATATTTTACTGGCCCTGGATTAGTTTCGCAAAACATTGCCGAGTTTAAATTAGTGAGTTTATCTTGAATTTTTAGAGCCTCTAAATAGTTATTACTTGCTGTGGCTTGTTGTAATTGAGCAACTAATTTTGGAGCAATATTAGAAGTAACCGAAATAATACCATTGCCCCCCATGGCATTAAAACCAAGGGCGGTGCCATCTTCACCTGATAAATATAAAAAATCTTTGTTGATTAATTTACGTAAGCTAGCAATGCGTAACAAATCGCCAGTGGCATCTTTTATACCTATGATATTTTCAAGTTGTGCCAATTTTGCAATAAGAACATCGGAGATATTAATAACCGATCTGCCTGGAATATTATAAATTATTAACGGAATATCAAGTTTATTTAAAGCAGAAAAATGCTGATAAATACCTTCTGGAGTTGGTTTATTATAATAAGGAGCAACCACTAAACAAGAATCGACCCCGATTTTTTTAGCATGTTTAGTAAATTCTATTGCCTCAGCAGTAGAATTTGAGCCTGTTCCTGCCATTATTTTGATTTTATTTTTAGCAGTTGCTACACTGATTTCGATTAACATATTATGCTCATCGCTAGAAAGAGTAGGCGATTCGCCTGTGGTGCCACAAGGCACAATGCCATCGATGCCACTATTAATTTGAGTTTCAATAATTTTAACAAAGCTATCAATATCGAGTTTGTTTTGAGAAAAAGGAGTGATGAGAGCTGTATAAGTATTAGTTGCCATAAATGTTAAGATAATGAATTATTGTTTCGGTTAAGCGATCGGTAAAACTTTTAGAAGGAGAAAAACCTAATTCATTAAAGCTATCGTTATTATTGATAGCATATCTAAAATCATGGCCTGCTCTATCTTGTACAAATTTAATTTGCTGTTGATAAGAAATATTATTAGATCTTGGGTTTAGTTTGTCAAGAATTAAACAAATTTGTTTAGCAATATCAAGATTAGTAAATTCGCAATTGCCACCAAATAAATAAGTTTCGCCTATTTTACCTTTTGTGAGGGCAAGATTAATGCCATAACAATGATCGGCAACAAAAATCCAGTCACGTATATTTGAGCCATTGCCATAAATTGGAATATCTTTATTTTGCAAGCAACAGCGAATAATGGTAGGAATTAGTTTTTCTTGATGTTGAAATGGGCCAAAATTGTTAGAGCAATTGGTGATAATGGTGGGTAGTTTGAAAGTTTCGTGCCAAGCTCTTACTAGATGATCGGAGGCGGCTTTTGAAGCAGAGTAGGGTGAATTGGGCTGATAACGACTATGTTTGGTGAACTGATTATCTGTTAAAGAAAGCGATCCAAAAACTTCATCGGTTGAAACATGTAAAAAACGAAAATCAGAGTTATTGTTTTGTTTATAATATTGTAAAGAAGCTTGCAATAAACTGTAGGTGCCGTTGATGTTGGTATGAATGAAAATTTCGGAAGATTTAATAGAGTTATCAACATGGCTTTCGGCGGCGAAATTTACCAAATAATCAATTTGATATTGTGCTAATAAATTTTGCACTAAATTTTGATTATTAATACTATCTTTAACAAAAACATAATTAGTAGAATTTGCTACAGATTCAACATTTTTAAGATTGCCAGCATAAGTTAAATTATCGAGATTGATAACAAAATTACCTTTTTTTACTTGTTCTTTTATAAAATAACTACCAATAAAACCACAACCGCCTGTAATTAAAATTTTTTTCATATATTTTTAAAATGTGTTATTTGAATTTTGATATTGTAAAAAAGTTGGTAAAGATAAATCTTTGCTAGAAATTATAGGTTGATGCGGGTTATTAATTGGCCAAGAAATGTTTAAAATAGGATCGTCAAAACGAATTCCGCCATCGCCACTTGCTGAATATGGATTATTAACTTTATAAAGCACATTGGCAGGCTGTTTGCCTAAAACACAAAAACCATGAGCAAAACCAGCAGGAATATAAAGCATTTTACCATCTTGAGAATTAAGCTCAATAGCAAAATGTTTGCCAAAAGTTGGAGAATTTTTACGTATATCAACCGCCACATCAAGAATAGAGCCACTAATACAGCTTACTAGTTTTATTTGACTAGGATTTTGTTGATAATGCAAACCGCGTATAACATTTGGTAAAGAAAAAGAATGATTATCTTGCCAATATTGAGTTGGCAGGCCTAAATCGGCGAAAGTTTTTTGATTAAATCTTTCAACAAAAAAACCTCGATCATCGTGATAAATTTTAAGCTGAATAATTTTTAAATCTGGCAAAGTGGTGGAAAATATTTGCATAATTAATGAATTAATGATATTTGGCATTAAGGCACTGTTGCATCCCAAATTTGTTTTAATTTTTTGTCATTTTTGGT
>JBILTH010000085.1:0-4636 GCA_044371635.1 Rickettsiales bacterium | reverse complement strand
ACATTATTTTGTTTAGTAATTTTTATTTTGTTTTCTTGTACCAATATGAAAAACAAAAAATCAGCATCTCTTGATGCATTACAAAATCAACAACCTAGCCCTGTAATGCCAGCAAAAAACTATCAAAATACCGCCGAATTGCAACTAGCTCTAGCCCCAATTTTAAAATCTGCTTTTACTACTAAATTAGATGTTTCAGCTAAAATAGAAGTTTTTGTTGTTACTAATCGTCAACAAAAAACTCCTAATTTTGGTTGCTCAAATGTCGATTTTAGTAACGAATTACATCAACAAACTAAATATGGATCTTGTATAGTTTTAGCTTCGGGCAGAAGATCGGTTGGCGAAATTATTGCTAACGAAAACAATGTCAATACTAGTTTAAAAACATTACAAGCCACTTCTTTTGATAAACAACAATTTTTTACTAAACTATCTGCCACAAAAGCCACTCCGTTAGTTTATGTGCATGGTTTCAATACCAAATATGAAGAAGCAGTATTAAGAGCTAGCCAATTAGCTTACGATTTAAAATATCAAGGTCCTGTGCTTGTTTTTACTTGGCCTGCTGGCTCTGTGGGTGAAGGTTTTGATGAACTAATGCTAAAAAAAACCTATCAAATTAACAAAATTAATGCTATTGGCTCAATTAATCCTTTCATCGAATTTTTGCAAGAAATGCAAGCAAGAAACATTAAAGCTAATTTCATCGTGCATTCCATGGGTCATCAAATTGTGCTTACCGCTATGCATCAAATTGGGCAACAAGCCACTCAAAACACTATTCAAACACCACTTCTTAATCAAGAAGAAATAACGCAACCAATCACTTCTGCTTCAATCAATTCTAATGCAATTATGCAAGAATTGTTTTTGCTTGCCCCCGACTATGAAGCAAATTTATTTCAACAAAATCTCGCCATCATAAAAAAATTAGCCAACAGAATAACTCTATACTGCTCGCAAAACGACAAAGCTCTTGTTGCTTCTAAAATTACCAATAACAATCATAGATTGGGAGAATGTATCAAAATCAACGATCCCGATCTTGATATTATTAATGTGAGCCATATTGATAACAATTTAACAGGTCTTGGTCATAGTTATTTTAAATATAAACCTGTGCTTACAGATATTTATTTAGCATTATTGGGTTTTGAGGTTAATAATAGGCTTTTTATCAATAAAGCAAGTAGCCTTGAACCAGAAAAATTCACATTACGTCCCTAAATTTTCACTTAACTTTATTTTTTTAAAATATGTCAGATTTTGAGCAAAAACTTTTACAACTGGGCATTATTTTGCCAGAAGCAACATCTCCCGTTGCCAATTATGTTAGTTTTATGAGTTATCAACAACAAATAACCATTTCTGGACAATTGCCAGTAGAAGAAGGTAAAATTAAATTTATAGGCAAAGTTGGTTCGCAAATTAGTATAGAACAAGCAAAAGAAGCATCAGCTTTATGCACAATTAACTTGCTATCTCAATTAAAAAAAGCTTGCCAAGGCAATTTAAATTTGGTTGCCAAATGTTTAAAACTCACTATTTTTGTTAATGCCGATGCCGACTTTACTCAACATTCAGTAGTGGCAAATGGCGCCTCTGATTTAATTTGCCAAATATTTGGCGAAAATGGTAAGCATGCTAGAGTTGCCGTTGGTGCTGGCTCTTTACCTTTTGGTGCTTCTGTTGAAGTTGAAGGTTTATTTTTGCTTGCTTAATGTTAAAAATAACATTAAAATGATCAAAACTAATATATTAAATTTTACTAGACAATCATGTTTTAATGGGCAGTTCAAAATAGTTTTTGCTTTATGTTATTTGATTTTATTTTTTTGCAACATAGAAAATTCTTATGCAAAAAAAGAAATATCATTTTCTACCGATCAACTATGGCAAAAATTTTCAAAAAACCAAGTAGAAACAGTAAAAAAAATCAATGAAGCACTGCAAAATAAAAATTTTGATGTTGCATTACAATTGGCCTTACAATTGCAAAAACAAAATAAAAATCCAGAAACTAGCTTGTCTTCTGCTGTTCTCGATATTGTTTTTTGGAATAAATACAGTGGAAATATTGAAAATCGCAATATTTCATTTACTGATATTTCTGGTTTTGTTTTAGATAATCCATATCTTCCTAATATTAGTCAATTAAAACGAAATGTTGAAAAGGTGGCAATAATCAACAATATCGACTACGAAATATCTAAATATTATTTTGCTATCAATCCGCCAGGCACTTCTGATTCAAAAATTTTTGCCGTTGAATCAGAAATTGATGCTATTATCCGCTCTCAACTCACCGAGCAACAAAAAACCGAACAAAAATTTAATATTCAAAATCGCATTGCTAAAATTTGGATAACAGAAGATTTTTCTATAACTCAAGAAGAAGATTTTTTAGCCAAATACAAGGTTATTTTGCACGAATCCGATCATATTGAGAGAATCGAAAGATTGCTTTGGGAAAATAAAATTCAAGATGCTACTCGAGTATTTAAATTTATAAATTCCGATCATTATAATCTCTTTAACAATATTTTAAAAATTACCGAAAATCCTAAATATATAGATAATATTATCACCAATATTCCGTATAAATTACGCAACAATGAGCTTCTTTCCTATAAAAGAGCAACTTGGTTAAAATCGCAAGATAAAATTGATGCATTAATCGATCTATTACTCGATCTGCCAAAAATACAAAAACCTGAAAAATGGTGGCCGTTAAGAAGGCTTTATGGCAGAGAAATGTTAAAGAAAAAGCAATATAAAAAAGCTTACAATATTATTAGCAATCATAATTTACCAACTTCTTCTTCTGATTTTTGGGAAGCTGAATGGACTTCTGGCTGGATTTCTTTACGTTTTTTACAACAACCAAAAAATTCTCTAAAACATTTTTCTTTACTACATAAAAATGTTACTATGCCAGTTACAGTTGCTAGAGCGCTTTATTGGCTTGGCATGGCATATGAAGAGCTAGAAGACAAAGAAAAAGCTTTAAAATTTTATAAAGAAGGCACTAATTATCCCACTTTTTTCTATGGTCAACTTGCAATTCATAAGCATCGTACTCTCGATCCAGTTGGCTCAGAAAAAGATATTATTTTGCCTAAAAGTCCAGAAATAACTCCTAGAGATATATTAAAAATATCACAATCAAAAGGGGCGCAAATTGCTTATATTTTAGCTATGTCAGGCGACAAAACCAATGCTACAAAAATTTTTGAATGGTTAATAACTAATGCTCCAACAGAGGGTCAAATTGCAGTTATTATGAAAATTGTTAGTGAAATTGGTGATAAGCAAATCGATGCTAAAATATCTCGAATCGCAGCTAGAAAAAATGTTTTTTTCATTAAAGAAAAATTTCAAATAGTGCAAGAGGTGTATCAAGATGAATATGCTCCTTTGGTTCATGCTATCATTAAGCAAGAAAGTGGCTTTGCACAAATGGCGATAAGTAGAGTTGGAGCCTTGGGTTATATGCAACTTATGCCTGGCACTGCTAAACTGGTAGCAAAAGAATTAGGTATAAAATACAATCAAAAACAACTTACCGAAGATATTAAATATAATGTAAGATTAGGTTCTTTTTATATCAAAAAACTCATCGACGAATTTAATGGCTCCGAAATGTTAGCAATCGCTTCTTATAATGCTGGTCCCAATGCTACCAAAAGATGGGTTAATGAATTTTATGATCCTAGACTAGAAAAAGACTACAATAAAATTGTTGACTGGATAGAACTTATCACCTATTCTGAAACACGCAATTATGTGCAACGCATCATCGAAAATATGATTGTTTATAAATATTTGATGTCAAGAAATAACTATGATCAACTCCAATAATTTTTTAAATAAGTGGCTTATTATTTGCCTAAAGTTTTTACTTTCTTTATGGCGATTTGTGTGGCAAAAAATCATCAACTTATTTTTTGCTAAAAAAAAATCTACTTTTAAGCACGAAATTATTGCTTGGCAAATTTACAATAAATCTTTTAATAGCAATTTTTTTCAAAATAAACACATTGCAAGAAGTAAAAAAATTCGCCCATTTCGAAGAAAAATAAGGGGTCTTGACATTGAAAATGGCGGTCTTGAGCAATCAGATGATAAAACACAAAAACATGTTAAAGATGCTTGGGATGACAGGTCAAAAAACTTGCTACAAATTGGTCAGGTAAGTCCAATTAGCTCTAGCAACAAAAAAGCAATGTTACTTTGGTATAATAATTTATTAAAAAAACAGATGAAACTTAAATCATTAAATAAGATGGTAAAAAAGAATAAGAAAAAATTAGATATTCCAAAACAAGTTGATAATAAACTAGAAGATGCAACAACCAACACTTTTACTAAAAAATTCTCTACATTAAAAAGCCCCTCAAATAGCCAGCATTACAGGTAATATCGATTAAAATCATTAAAACACAGACTACAAAACAATTCTAATTTATTCTCACATCTACTAAAAGCTATAATTTGTCTACATAAAACCTATTGCAAAACCAGTATGTTATACTAATTTAGTTTTCTAATTTATCATTAATATTATGTAATAAATAATTCTACTTCGAAGTTATTTGTTAACTTCTATTGGTCTTAATTTATGAACAAGATT
>JBILTH010000084.1:0-4644 GCA_044371635.1 Rickettsiales bacterium | reverse complement strand
AAAAATTAGCAAGATAAACCCTAGCATTTTCTTGCAAAAAAGCCAAATAGAACGAAATATATTGGTCATAGTTTTGATAATAAAAGTTGTTTTAATTTTTCTTCATAAATTGGCTTGTGCTTAAACCACAACTCAAAACCACTCATTGCTTGATAAACTAACATATCTAATCCTGTGATGATTGGGCAATCTTTTTTTTGAGCTTGAATTAATAAATTAGTGTATAGTGGCTTATAAACAATATCATAAACCGTTGTTTTAGAATTAAGATTATGAAAATCAAGAGTTAGTTCTGCTTGATTTATCATGCCTAAAGAAGTGGTATTAACCAATAAAGTGATATTTGGTAAAATATTGCCAATATTTTGCCAATTGATGGCAATTAAATTACTGCAATATTTTTTGGCAAAACTAGAAAAATCAAGTATTAGTTTATTTAGTTTAGTTTCATTGCGATTAACAATAAAAATGTTAGACATTTTTGCTTTGATTAGGCTATACAAAACTGCTCGACTTGCCCCGCCCGCTCCAAGAATTAAAGCCTGTTGATTGTGTAAAATTAAATTTGGCTGTTGTTTTATTAGATTTTCATAAAAACCAAAAGCATCAGAGTTATGACCATATAAACTACCATCAGAAAGTATGCTTACAGTGTTAACTGCTTTAATTAGGTCGGCAGTTTTGCTTAATTTGTTACACAATAAAAAAACTTCTTCTTTATGTGGTATAGTTATATTAAAACCAGCATATCTTTGCTCGATTAATAATTTAATGGTGGAGGTTAAGTTTTGTTTAGAAACTTGCCAAGCTTCATAACTACCAATTAAATTATGTTGTTGTAAAAAATATTGATGAATTGTAGGTGATAAAGATTGACTGATCGGATCGCCTATTAATAATGCTTTAGTAATAAAATTAGTAGGAATAAAATTAGAAGGATAATTTGCTATCATATTATTTTTCTTCTTTTTTTGATCTTAATGCAGAGTGATCGGGCATATATGGTTCTTGTTGTGGAATTTTAATTTTCGGTAAAAGTCGAGAGGTAAAAAATTTATCTTCAAAATATTTAATTTTTTTAGAACGAACTGGTGGCTGTGATTCGATAAGTAAAATCTGCTCTTCTTTAGGTAGCTGAATAACTTCTTGTGGCAAAATAAGGGCTCTTTGCACATCGGATAGGTTTAAAGAGCGAGAAGCGGGGTTAAGATCGAAATATTTTGGCTTGTTATAAGAAACTTGTGTTGCAGTTTTGTTGCCAATAAGTTGCGAGATTAAATTGGCGGTTTCAACATTGTTGGCTGCAAATGTAACGCGGTATGTAGAGTTTGATAAAAAAGAGTTCATACCACTTTCTTCGTAAATGCCCTTTAACTGTTCAGTATCTTGAATAATTAAAAACAATCTTACTTTATAACCGCGAAAATAAGCAATACCGTTTAAAAACTGCTCCATTTTACCAAGAGTTGGAAACTCATCCATAAGCATCAAAACTCCATATTTTTCGTTTGGTTGTGGTAGTTTTGCAGTAAAAAAAGCCGCCGCTTGTTGATAAAACATGCCCATTAAAGGTTTTAGTCGAGAAATATTATCTGGAGTTAAGCCCACATAAACTGTGTGAGGTACTGTTTTAAATTCGTGCAGATTAAAATCGCTAGTAGCGGTTGTGGTGTCGATAAGTGGATTGGCCCATAATTCGAGCGAAGAGTTGGCGGTAGAAGTAACAGAGCCTCTTTCTTTGTCTGGTTTTTGCAAATAAGAGGCAATATTCATATAAGAAACGGGATGAATTTTTTTGCCCATAGTATCGAGAATTACCGCTAAATTATATACAACATCATCGTTGCGTAAAGTACGTACGACTTCGCCAAGAGTTGTTGGCTTATTTTCATCGGCAACTAAATAGAGCATTATTCCTGCCAATAATGCCCTTGCTTCATTTTGCCAAAATTCTTGTTCAGGCAACAAAAAATTACAGATTTTTTGCACATCGTCAACCATTTGCCCTGGTTTATTACTGATCCAATCCATCGGATTATAGCAATGACTGATGCCGTCTGGATCTGCTGGATTCCATAAAAATACTTTTTGTTTTAGATTTTTTCTGCGCCAACCAGAAGTAAATTCATAGTTTTCAAGTTTAATATCGTGTACAATAACTGATTCTTTCCAAAATAGCAAGTTTGGAATAACAAAACCCACACCTTTACCAGAACCAGTTGGAGCAAATAACAAAATATGCTGATAATCTTTGGCGATCAAAAAATCACCTCCAAAAGTGCCAAGCAAAACACCTTCTTTTGATCTTAAACCCATTTTTTTTACTTCAGATTTAGAAGCCCAATGAGCATCGCCATGAATAGATTCGGGCTTTTTAAATGGTCGCCAGTCAATTATAGGAGCTCTAAAAAACCAAACTATAACAATAAAAACACCGAATGGTAAAAAAGTAGAAATAAGAAGTTTTATTAGAAAACCATTATTACTGGCTAAATTAATTTTGTTATAATTATGAAAAAAATATATCCAATAATTGTAAAAAGATTTAGCAATAATAACTATTTGATCGACAATACCTTTGGCAAAAAATTTTTTAGTGTAATCAATGCTAGGGGCGGTAAGAGAAATTAACATTACACCAGCAATGTAATAGAAAATACAAAAAATTATCGCAAAAACTAAAAAAATTAAAGTGAAATTTCTAGCATTACGTAATATAGGATCGTCAGCAACAGTTTTTGCCATATTTTTAATAAAATAGTTGTTTTGATCGTGAAATATTGTTAAGTTGTAAAATTGATCATTTAAATTAAATAAATTCTAAAATAATTTGACCAATACCAACAGTTTCGTTTTCTTGAAATTTGATTTTACTAATTTTCACATCATAATCGGTGCGTATAATGTTTTCCATTTTCATAGCTTCAATCACGACAAGCTCTTGCCCTGCCTTTACTTCTTGACCTTCTGTTACTTTAAATCTGACGATTTTGCCTGTAATTGGAGCCTCAAGATAATTAGGCTTAGCATTGTAATTGATTTTTGGCATAAATTTACTCAATTCAGCAACTCTTGGCGACCGCACACTTACAAACATATCTAACCCAGAATATTGTAATAGATAACTGCCTGCACTATCGTTTTTACGAATTTTTACCCCCACATTTTGACCATTAACTTCTCCACGAAATAGCTTTTCGCCATTACCCCAAGAAGTAGAAAGTTTAATTTCTTTGTTATCGCATTCTATTTTTAAATATTCTTTATCATTTTGGCAAATATTGATTAAAAAAGACTCTTCTTCAAACATAATTACCCAGCGATCAGATATTTGTTTTGGTCTGTTATGAAGTTGACCTGTCATATGAGCATTTCTTTGATAATTTTGCAAAAAAATTTTTAAAGCAACAACAATCAAAACTTCTTTTGCTTGAGAATCAAGACTACTGCCACAAAAACCTTTAGGAAACTCTTCTTTGATAAAAGCGGTAGATAAATCGCCTTTATTAAATTTTTCGTTTTTCATGATAGTTTCAAGAAAGCTAATATTATGCGAAACACCTGTGATAGCAAAGCTACCTAATGCATGCTTCATATGTTCTATAGCTTCTGCTCTGTTTTTGCCATAAGAACAAAGTTTAGCAATCATGGCATCGTAAAACATGCTAACCTCACCACCCTCATAAACTCCTGTATCGACCCGAACATTTTCGTTTGTTGTAGGCTCAATATATAAGCTAATTCTACCAGAAGAGGGTAAAAAACCTCTGGCGGGATCTTCGGCATAGATACGCGATTCTATTGCCCAGCCATTTAACTTAATATCGGCTTGTGTGAAAGGCAATTTTTCGCCCAAAGAGATTTTAATCATTAACTCAACTAAATCAAGTCCTGTAATAAGCTCGGTTACGGGATGCTCAACTTGTAAACGGGTATTCATTTCTAGGAAATAGAAATTTTTATGTTTATCCATTATATATTCAATTGTGCCTGCTGAAAAATATTGAACTTTTTTTACTAAAGCTTTTGATTGTTCATACATTTTTTGTCTAGTTTTTTCATCTAAAAAAGCACTAGGGGCCTCTTCAATTACTTTTTGATTATTGCGCTGAATTGAACATTCTCTTTCTCCTAAACACACAACATTGCCATATTTATCTGCCAAAACTTGTATTTCTATATGTCGAGGATTTTCAATAAATTTTTCGATAAAAACTCTGTCATCAGAAAAACTATTTCTGGCCTCATTGGAGGCGGATAAAAATGCTTCTGCCATTTCGTTTTGATTATAAACAATACGCATTCCTTTGCCACCACCTCCAGCAGATGCTTTTACCATAACAGGAAAACCAATTTTAGTAGCAATTTGAACCGCTTCCTCACTGTCTTTGATGATGCCCATATGACCAGGAACAGTATTTACTTGTGCTTCTATGGCTAGTTTTTTTGATTGGATTTTATCACCCATCATTTCAATAGAATAAACAGAGGGACCAACAAAAATTATTGAGTTTTTTTCGAGTGCAGAAGCGAAATTACGATTTTCTGATAAGAAGCCATAACCAGGATGTACCATGGTAGCCCCTGTTGTTTTGATGGCATCAATGATTTTGTTGATGTTAAGATAGCTTTGCGAAGAAGGAG
>JBILTH010000153.1:0-3036 GCA_044371635.1 Rickettsiales bacterium | reverse complement strand
CTGTAGCATCGAACCAAGCAGTGAGATTACGTATTGAATTAACATCAGAAGATCTAGTTAAAGAACGAGCAGTATTAAGTTTCATGGCTCGAACTAACCTAGAGCTTTGAGTTATACCAGCAATTAAAATGCCAATAATAAGCACCACAACTGATAGTTCAATTAAAGAAAATGCTTTTTTAAAATTGCTATTAAGAGGTTTGTTTATCATAGATAAAAAATTATTTTTAGTTAAAATTCAAATGATAGATGAATTTTGTTAGATAAAATTTAAGATGCAAATATTTTTTTTATGAGTGTGTTATTTTGAGAAAATCATCTTGTATTGATTAGCGATTAGCAAAAAAAACCATCTGTGAATAAAAATTAAATCTTTATAAATTGTAATTGCATTATCAAAATCAACAATTTAATATTAATTAAATTTTTCGATAAATACCCAATTTTAATCAAATATGTCAAAAGAAGATCTTCTCACAATGAACGGCATTATAACCGAAGTTCTGCCCAACACTATTTTTCGAGTTGAGCTTGAGAACGGTCATTTTATCATCGCTCATGCTTCTGGTAAAATTCGCAAAAATAAAATCAGAATTCTTAAAGGTGATAAAGTAGAGGTAGAAATGACAACTTACGATCTTAATAAAGGTAGAATAGTTAGAAGAAATGTTTAATTAATCAATAATTTCATAAAACAACCATGAAAAATCTGCTTATTGTTGAATCTCCTGCCAAAGCAAAAACTATCGCCAAATATTTAGGGCCAAACTATCAGGTGATTGCTTCTTTTGGTCATATTCGAGATTTACCCAGTAAAGACGGCTCTGTTGATACCAAGCAAGATTTTTTAATGCACTATCAAATTTCTGCTAAATCTAGTAAACATGTGCAAAATATTGTAAGTAAGGCAAAAGAAGTTGAGAAAATTATTCTTGCCCCCGATCCCGATCGCGAAGGAGAGTCAATAGCTTGGCATATTCTAGAAGTTTTAAAACAACAAAAAGCTATTAACAGTAAAACTGCAATTGAAAGAGTGGTTTTTAACGCTATTACCAAAAATTCAGTTTTGGAAGCCATAAAAAAACCTCGAGAAATAAATCTTGATCTTGTCAATGCACAACAGGCTAGAAGAGCTCTTGACTATTTAGTTGGTTTCAATTTATCGCCAGTTTTATGGCGCAAATTACCCGGAAGCAAATCGGCAGGTCGAGTGCAATCGGTTGCATTAAGAATAATATGCGATCGAGAACAAGAAATAGAAAACTTCCAAAAAGTAGAATACTGGAGTATTAACTTACAATTAAACACAGAAAATAAACAAGATTTTTTAGCAAATATCATCGAATATCAAGGTAAAAAATTAGATAAATTCTCAATAAATAATCAAAATCAAGCTCAAGAAATATCACAAAATCTAGAAAATAAACAATATGTTGTTAGTAATATTGAAAAAAAACAGAGCAAAAGAAGACCATATCCACCATTTACTACCTCTTCTTTACAACAAGAATCGGCTAGAAAACTTGGTTTTTCTGCTAGCAAAACTATGATGATCGCTCAAAAACTTTATGAAGGTATCGAAATTAATGGCAATTCTTTAGGTTTAATCACCTATATGAGAACCGATTCAATTCATATCATTGATGAAGCAATAAATCAAATTCGCCAAGTAGTGCAAAATAATTATGGATCCGATTACATTCCAAAAACTGCTAATATTTTTAAAAGCAAAGTAAAAAATGCCCAAGAAGCTCATGAAGCAATTCGTCCAACCGATTTTAGTTTGGAGCCTGAAAAAATAAAAAAATTTCTAGAAAACGATTTTTTCGCTCTTTATAATCTTATCTGGAAACGAACCATTGCTTCACAAATGTCAGAAGCAATTTTTGATCAAGTGATAGTCGAAATTGTCACCAAGCCAATTTTTGTCAAAGCAAAGGCCGTTGGTTCTGTGTTAAAATTCGATGGTTTTTATAAAGTCTACAAAGAAGATCAAGATGAAAATGTAGACGAAGACGAAGAAAAACAACCATTGCCAGTAATGCAAAACAACCAAGAATTAAATTTAATCAAAGTTCACACCAAGCAACATTTTACCGAACCACCAGCTCGATATTCTGAGGCAAGTTTAGTAAAAAAAATGGAAGAACTTGGCATTGGCAGACCATCTACCTATGCTTCAATTATTTCGGTTTTGCAAGACAGGGGCTATGTTATTTTAGATAAAAAAAGATTCTTTCCCGAAGAAAGGGGTAGAATTGTAACTACTTTTTTAAAAGAATTTTTTAGTAAATATGTTGAGTTTGATTACACTGCCAATCTAGAAGATGAGCTCGATAATATTTCTAATGGTAAACTAAACTGGAAAAATTTTTTACAACAATTTTGGCTTACTTTTTTTCAAAATATAGAGCAAGTGCAAGCCAAACCATTTATTGAAGTGTTAGAAACTCTTAAAAATAAATTTAGCGAATATATTTTTGAAAGAGATGCTAAAACTGGTGAAATTCTAAATAAATGTCCTGTATGCGAAACGGGTGAGCTTAATTTAAAAATAGGTAAATTTGGAGCATTTGTTGGTTGCTCAAACTATCCGCAATGCAAACACATAAAACCAATGTTTAGCAGTGCTGATGCCGAAAATACTCAAACAAACATTGTTGAAGCTCGTTGCTTAGGAGTCGATACCAACACAAAACTCAATATTTTGCTAAAAAGCGGTCCATATGGTTTTTATTTAGAGCTAGAAAACTCCAATTTAACACCTCAAAACAGTAAAGGTAGCAAAAAAATTAAGCCAAAACGAGTTTCGTTGCCAAAAAGTTTACAACCAAACAACATCACTTTAGAAAATGCTATTTCTTTACTTTCTTTACCTAAAGAAATAGGCATCCATCCTCAAACAAAAGAAAAAATCACTGCCAATATTGGTCCTTATGGCCCTTATTTATCATACAACAAAAAATTTATTTCAGTGAAAGAAGATGATATTTTAGAAATTGGTTTAAATAGGGCAATCGATCTAATTGTTATTGC
>JBILTH010000083.1:0-4765 GCA_044371635.1 Rickettsiales bacterium | reverse complement strand
CCATTACCGCCGTTTTAGAAAGTGGCTCAACTGCTACAAAAAACTCGATTCATACCTATTCTTTAATTGGCTTTAACGAAAGCTATCAATTGATGAAAAAAATATGCAAATAATTTTATTTTTTCTTGTTATTATTGTTCTTATTTTGTTTTTTTGGCGGTTAATATTTGTCAAACAACCCAATCAAATTGTGATTAAAAAAAATAAAAAGAAAAAAAAAACAATCACAACAACAAAAGAAAATAAAAAAACAGACGAAGAACTATTTATTTTTAAAGAAAGAATAATTTCTAATACCGAAAGAAAAAAACAAAAACTAGAAAGTCAACAATTACAATCGAATTTCGAAGAAGAAAAAATTGTTGGCATAGTTAAGCCACAGGGATATTGGACTAAACGTATTTTTGGCGAAAGATTTAACACTATTTTAACCATGTCTAAACAAAATAAAACTGGTTTTTGGACAACACTTGTTGAATTAAATCGCTCTGGCAATAGCAAAAACAACAACAACAATCGCAATAGATAACCATGAATTACTTTAATCTTGCTGGCAATAATCTATGGTTGCCCTATACTCCAATGTTAAATCATCTTTCTCAATTGCCTGTAAAAAAAGCAAAAGGTTGTAAAATATTTCTAGAAGATGGAAATATTTTACTTGATGGCATTGCTTCTTGGTGGTCTGTTGCCCATGGCTATCAACATCCACATTTAGTTTCTTGCCTTGTTAAACAAGCAAAAAAACTATCCCACATTATGTTAGCAGGTTTTGCAAACGAACAAACCTACAAACTAGCTTATCGTCTCTGTAAATTTAGCGACATGGATGTAGTTTTTTTCTCTGATTCTGGCTCTACCGCTATTGAAGTTGCCATAAAAATTGCTTGGCAATTTTTTTATAATCAAAAACAAAATAACAAAAAATATTTTGTAAGCTTTGCTAACTCTTATCATGGCGACACTACGGGGGCAATGTCTTTGGCAGATTTACAAAATGGTATGCATAAAAAATTTAAAAATTTATTGTTAAGAAATTTTAATTTACCTCTGCCAAAAACTCAAAATGATATCGATTTTTTTGCCAATTTTATTAGCAAACACAAACAACAACTTGCAGGAGTTTTTGTGGAGCCAATGTTACAATGTGCTGGCGGAATGAATTTTTATGATGCCAATATTTTGCAAAGCATTGCTAAAATTAGCCAAGAAAACAATGTTTTATTAATAGTTGATGAATGTGCCACAGGTTTTTATCGCACTGGTAAAAAATTTGCCCATCACTATGCTAATATAAAACCAGATATTTTAGTATTAGGCAAGGCTCTTACAGGTGGCATGATTACTTTATCGGCAACATTAGTAAATCAAAAAGTTTATCAGCAATTTTTAAAATCCGATCTAGATTCTGCCTTAATGCATGGGCCAACTTTTATGGGAAATGCCTTAGCTTGTGCATCTGCCAATGCTTCTTTAGATTTATTTGAAAACAATTCTTACGAAAAAAAAGCAAAAAAAATCGAGCAAATTTTACAACACGAATTGCTTTGTCTAACCAAAAATAAAAATGTTTATAATGTCGAAATATTAGGCGCAACCGCCAATGTAAAACTTCATCAAATCACCTGGGAAAAAACTCTACAACTCAGGCAACAAGCAATAAAATATGGAGTTTTTTTAAGACCTTTTGCCAATTGTCTTTATACTATGCCCGCCCTTACCATTAAATCTTATGAGTTAAAAAAGATTTGCAAAACTATTAAATATTTAATAAACTCTTTATAATGCTATCATTCTTATTTTTTAATCTATTAAATTTTTATGTTTAATTATAATCCCAACAATATTTTTGCTAAAATAATTCGACAAGAAATACCAGCAGAAAAAGTTTACGAAGATAATCAAATATTAGCATTCTACGACATTAAGCCCGAAGCATCTTTACATATTTTAGTTATTCCTAAAAAACACTATTGCAATTACACTCATTTTGTTAGCCAAGCTCACGAGCAAGAAATAAGCTATTTTTTGCAAAAAGTAGCAGAAATTGCAAATCAATATTGTCCAAACGGATTTCGTCTCATCACAAACAATGGTAGCGATTCTATGCAAACTGTAGAACATTTTCATATCCATATTCTAGGTCAAGAAAAATTAGGCAGTTTAGTCGGAAAATGATTAATCAACAAGATTTGGCAATCTATATTCACTACCCATTTTGTCAAAGTAAATGTCCTTATTGCGATTTCAATTCTCATGTTGCAAGCAATATAAATTATGATTTATTTTTACAAGCCTATAAAAAAGAATTAAAATTTTTTGCTCAGAAAATCAATAAAAAAATTTCTTCTATTTTTTTTGGCGGTGGAACACCTTCTTTAATGCCTATTAATCTAGTTGCAGGAATTTTGGAACAAATAAAAGAATTATGGCAGTTAAAGGAAGATTGTGAAATTAATCTAGAAGCTAATCCAACCTCTGTTGAAGCAGAAAAATTTTCACAACTTGCAAACATAGGTATAAACAGGCTTTCTCTTGGTATTCAGGCACTAAATTTAGACGATTTAAAATTTTTAGGCAGAACTCATTGTGTTAATCAAGCAATTGATGCGATTAATTTAGCAAGAAAATATTTTCATAATTTCTCATTTGATTTAATTTATGCCAGACCAAATCAAACCGCAAAACAATGGCAAGAAGAATTAAAATTGGCACTTAGTTTTGATAGTAAACACTTATCTTTATATCAATTAACTATCGAAAAAGGCACACCATTTTTTACACTTTTCCAACAAAAACAATTTACTTTACCAAGCGAAGAGCGAGCTTGTGAATTATATCAAATTACTTCAGATATTTGTCTACAACATTCTTTTCATCTTTATGAAATTTCAAACTATGCCAAACAAAATTTTACTTGCAAACATAATTTAGCCTATTGGCAAGGGTTAGATTATATAGGTATTGGAGCTGGAGCACATTCTCGATTTAGTCAAAACAACAAAACATTTGCTACCGCCAATTTTTGTCAGCCACAAAAATGGTTGCAAACATTAGAAAATAATCAAATACCGTGGCAAACAAACGAAGAATTAAACTCAAAAAAAAGACTAGAAGAATTATTGTTAATGGGGTTAAGACTTTCTTGTGGCATTGAAAAAACCAGCTTAGAACACATTTATCAAAAAAATTTTCAACAAATTTTTGCCACATCTACATTGCAAAAACTTTTGCAACAAGAATTAATTATAATCAACGATAAATATTTAAGTATCAATCCGCAACATAGATTATTAACTAATCAAATTATAACCAAATTATGTTTAGCAATTTTATAATCTAAACTCCGCTACATAACAAAAAAAATCTTAAACCAACTGAAAATCTTTGGCATTATAGCACTGTTGAATTCTAAATTTATTTTAATTTTTTAAAAACACTAGAAATTATTATTGTACTGTTGCATCCAAATATGATTTTGGATGCAATCATAAAGTAAAATATAAATCAATTTTTTATTGCAACAACAGTAAATTGTATTTTTTCTGGATCGTAGTTCATTTTTTCGCAAATTGTTTTACAATTTTCAATTTTTTTGTCAGTAGAGCTATTGGTTTCAACATATTTATTATGGTCGAATTCTGCAGCTCCTCTTAATTTATCTTGTTGAAAAGAAAAAACATTTGGTAAAGATTGCATTATCACATTAAATTCGGTGGGTGATAAATTATTAAAAAATTTACATATTGCTATGATAAAATCTTTCCAATCTTTTAATTTTATCTCTTCATTTTCAAAAAATATTGCTAGTGGCTTTGTATGTGCAAAGCTATCTTCACTTGCTAAATTAACACAACCATCATCATCTTCATCATCTATATTGATATTGATTGTTGATTTTGCTGGATATTTCCAGATTTTAACAGCTTCTTGAGCTAATTCTTCTGCTCTTGCTAAAATTTCTGCCTCACCCCACTTTTCATCGCTAGCTAATTTTTTATTAAGTTTTAGTTTAGAGTTTTTATAATCAATATTTTGCTTTTCATCAAAACTTTTATTGCTCATTTTTTTATTGTTTTTTGCGAGTGTAAGAGATAAATTGCCAAGAGTATTAAGGTATTTTTTATGAATTTCTTGCCAATTGTCACCTAAATCAGATTTCCACTTTGATGTAATTTTATTTGGCATAATATGTTCAATGTCAAGATCTTCTGTAAAAACTTCAATATCATCGTGATTTTCAAGAGTCGCCAAAAGGTGTTTAGTGCTGTAATTACCATAAATTTCTTTATGTTTTAAGGCTTCTAAAAATTCTTGATCATCATAAAATTTATAGGTATGTTTTGTGCTACTAGTGATAAAAAAATTAAAAGCATCGAAATAACTATATCCTTTATTTGTTTGTTCTGCAATTTTTTTTGATAAACTCGGAAACCAGCTATTTAAACCTTGCTTACTATTGCTTACGATAAATTTTCGTATGGCATAGCTTTCGAGCAGATTGATAATTTGCAATAGTTCGTGATTTTGTATTTTACCATTTTTATTATTATCAAAAACATCAAATAAAAAACAAATACAAACCTTAAAATCAGCCCCTTCTTTTTGGATCAGATTTTTTAAGGCATTATCAATTTTATCGTTGCCAAATTTATTGATTTGCAAAATTTGACTATAAAAATTAGAAAAACGATGCATTTCTTTTGATATTTCTTCTTTATTGTTATTGCGATTAACGGCATATTTTTTAAACTCTTCATAAATA
>JBILTH010000140.1:0-3221 GCA_044371635.1 Rickettsiales bacterium | reverse complement strand
CAAAAAATAACATCTGCATTGTCATCGTCAGGCACAACAACCCTAGGTTTACCAACAGAAACATCCACTACTCCCTTACAACAAATAACATCTGCCTTACAAAAAATAACATCCGTTTTTGCCTTACAAACAATAACATCTGCATTGTCATCGTCAGGCACAACAACCCTAGGTTTACCAGCTACATCAAAAATGAATAATGTAACAGATCTTAGAGAATCAAGTGATGTAGCAAATATATCATCAAACAATCTCTCGGTTGCTGATATATGTGGATATGTTGCAGCAGGGACATTGTTAACTATCACTCTTTATACTTTGTTTTTGCTTGTTAAACAAAAAATAGAGTGTTGTTATCAAGCACCTCGCGTTGTACCTTTACCTGATAGAGGAAATATTATTGTTCCACCAGCAGTAGTAGGAGCACCTTATGCAAATATTGTTGTTAATAATAGTCAATTAGGTGATTCGCACCCTTAAAAGAATCCAATAATATCATTTTCAATAATTAAAACTATATTCTAACTTAATAAACAAAATAAATAAAAATGTTGCTTGGTTTTTATTTTTTATGATGTTATAATTTTCATTTGGGGATTTTTTAATAAATTAATTCAATTATGTCTATAAATAAAGTAATATTGGTTGGCAATGTTGGGCAAGATCCAGAAGTGCGAACCACACAAGATGGCAGAGAAATAGTCAATTTTTCGCTTGCTACATCTGAAAGTTGGAAAGATAAAAACAGTGGCGAAAAAAAAGATAAAACCGAATGGCATAAGATTGTCATTTTTTCACAAGGTTTAGTTGGTATTGCCAAAAACTATGTCAAAAAAGGCAACAAACTCTATCTAGAAGGTGCTTTACAAACAAGAAAATGGACTGATAGTCAGGGAAACGAAAAAACTACAACTGAAATCGTTTTACAAAACTATAATTCTGTTTTGCAAATTCTCGATAGAAACGATCGTCAAGGTTCTAACAACGAGTATCAAAACAATCAATCTATTAGTGGCAAAAACAATCAAATAGCTCTCGAAGATAACGAAGACGAAATTCCGTTTTAATATCAAACAACAATCACAACAAGTGCTTTAATTTTTTATATCTAAATTTCATATGAAATAGGTATGTAAATTTCGCTTAATATTTTTTATTACAACATTTTTCATGTAGTAATAAAAAAAATTTAAGTAAATTTTCACAAATCCTTGCTTTTTATGCCATTTTTTCAATAATCAAAACAACTTATATGTTTTTTTTCACATTCTAGCTTAATCTTGTTGAGATAAAAAACTGTGGCTTGTGTTTAGTTCGACTATAGTTTTTTATTATAAAAGCCTTTGCCTGTATCAATATACAGACAATGGTTTTTTAAATTTTTTTAGTTAAAAAGATGAAGTTAAAATGTGATTTTAATTAATGAAAATGGCATTAGATCTAAACAATAAAGTAAAATCAAGTAAAATTATGTCAAACATAGCTAAAATTATTGCTTATCAAATTTTAGATTCTAGAGGTTGCCCTACTTTAGAGGCAAAAGTAAGTTTATCAAATGGTGCTTCTGCCACAGCTTCGGTGCCTTCTGGAGCCTCTACTGGCAAGCTCGAAGCTTGCGAACTGCGAGATAATAATTTGCAACTTTATTTTGGCAAATCTGTTTTAAAAGCGGTAGAAAATGTGAACACTATCATAGCTAATAAATTAGTTGGTTTTAGTGGTTCGCAATACGAACTTGATCAAATTTTACTAAATCTCGATGGCACACAAAACAAGGCAAAACTTGGTGCCAATGCTATTTTGGCAGTGTCGTTGGCGGTGGCAAAAGTTTATGCACATAATGCCAAACTCTCTTTATTTTCTTATCTTGGTGGCGATTCTGCTAAAGTTTTACCTGTTCCTTTAATGAATATTATCAACGGTGGCAAGCATGCTAATAACAACATTGATATTCAAGAATTTATGATTGCTCCAGTTGGTGCAAATTCAATGTCAGATGCAATTAAAGCAGGAGCAGAAGTGTTTTTTTGTTTAAAAAACAACCTACATAAAAAAGGCTACAGCACTAGTGTTGGCGATGAAGGCGGTTTTGCTCCTAATTTTTCTTCGGCAACACAAGCTCTCGATTTTATATCAGAAGCAATTCAACAAACTGGCTATAAAATTGGCTCCGATATTTTGTTGGCTCTTGATTGTGCTTCTTCTGAATTTTATGAAAATAAAATCTATAATTTAGCTGGTGAAAATAAAAAGCTAACCAGCCTAGAAATAATTGATTATTATCAAAAATTAGTCGATTCTTACCCTATTTTTTCTATCGAAGATCCGATGGCAGAAGATGATATTTTAGGTTGGCAACAAATCACTTCTAAAATGGGCAATAAAGTGCAATTAGTGGGTGACGATTTATTTGTAACTAACCCTAAAATATTACAACAAGGCATCAAGCAAAACTTGGCAAATGCAGTGTTAATAAAGCCAAACCAAATTGGCACTCTCACCGAAACTTTGCAAACAATTGATTTAGCTAAAAAAAATAATTACAACAACATTATTTCTCATCGCTCTGGCGAAACAGAAGATACCACAATTGCCCATTTAGCGGTTGCAACCAATGCTGGGCAAATTAAAACTGGTTCTTTATGCCGATCTGATCGCACTGCTAAATATAACGAGTTGCTACGCATTGAGCATGAGTTAGGCTTGCAAGCAATTTATGCTGGCAACCAAAAAGGGCAGTTTCGTTTTTTTTAGAAACAACTCTTTTTAAAAAAAATTTTCTTTGCCAAAAAAAAGTGTAATAATCATATGACCGATTTATTTTGCCAAACAAATCCATCTGCACAAAAAATAAATCAACAGTCAATCAAAGGCATTTCTTTATTTGCCAATGTTGGTATTTCTGAAACTTATTTAGCTAGCCAAAATATTCATATTGTGGCCGCCAACGAACTTTTGCCTGAAAGGGCAAAATTTTATCAGCATCTCTATCCACAAACTCAAATGATTTGTGGAGATATCACCGATCCTGCTGTATTTAATCAACTTGTTGTTAAATTTCACACCGAAAAATGTAGTTTTTTAATCGCTACTCCACCTTGCCAAGGCATGAGTATTGCTGGTAAAATGAACCCAAACGACCCTAGAAATAAGCTAATTATCAATGTGATAGATTTTATTAAGGCAACAAAGCCAGAAAATATCATCATCGAAAATGTGGC